>JAJDNY010000065.1 GCA_022340425.1 Desulfobacteraceae bacterium
AGCCACGCTTGATGTCACCGTAGAAAGTTAAAAAACCTTCTTTCATTCGAGGAAGGGCAAATCAGCTTCACCGTGGAGATGAAGCCCGAGGCCATTCGTTGTTCGGTGTGCGAGAGCCGCAACGTGGTTTAAAGGGGAAAAGTCCGCCGCCGCTTCCGGGGTATTCCCATCGGCAGAAAGCCGGTGTAGATCTTGATGGCCATTCAGCGCCTGTGGAGCCTTGCCTGCGGCGTAGTGCGGCAGGTCAACACCGGTTTCTCCGACTCCCGCAGAAGCCACACCAGGGCCTTCGGGCGCTACGCCTTGGATCTTTGCAGGAGCATGACTCTTAAAGAATTTGCCCGCCATCTGAAAGTGAGGTGGGACATGATCTCTATTTTGGGGGCCATCATAAACCTCCGGGATATGGGTTTTATGATGACCATCACATAACCAGCCGGAATTGCTCATAGAAAATATTCCCATTAATTCAAAGGTGACGAAAAAATTAGCGAAAGGTCAGTACTCAAGGGGGGCAGTTTTAGATTAGCGAAACTATCAAAGATCAATTTTTGCAAGGCACCGACATTTTAGTTTTATTATCGATAAGATGGGAGGTGAAAAATGAGATTCAGCGTAAAAACTATTTGGGTTGCATCGGTCTTGTGCCTGATTTCTTTTTATTGCACCGGATTGGATACCCACGCTGATACATGCCAGGTTCTTAAAATAGCGGCTACCGAGAACTATGACCCCCAATATTTGACTAACGTAAACGGCATACTTTTTTTTAGCGCCGATGACAGTTTGCATAACAGAGAGTTGTGGAAAAGCGATGGTACCGAGGCTGGCACCATTATGGTTAAGGATATTCATCTCGAGAATGACCCAGGCTCTTCTTGGAGAGGTAGCCATCCCACCCAACTGACCAATGTAAACGGCACGCTTTTTTTCAGTGCCGGACAAAATTCAAGAAACCTTAATCCTATAAGGGAGTTATGGAAAAGCGACGGAACGGAAGCCGGCACGGTTATGGTGAAAGATCTTTATGGTGTTGAGGGTGGCGATCCGCGGTATCTGACCAATGTAAACGGCACACTGTTTTTTACCGGATGGAGTATTCCAATCGGAGGATCGGGTGGAATTGAATTATGGAAGAGTGACGGAACGGAAGCCGGGACAGTAATGGTCAAGAAAATCGGTGCGTTGGATCACAGCAGCGAGCCTATGCATCTCATGTGTGTGGGAAGCCTACTTTTTTTTACTGCCGATGACGGGGTGCATGGACGAGAATTATGGAAAAGCGATGGTACCGAAGCCGGCACGGTCATGGTTGAAGATATCTGGGGATTCACTTTCGGTAGTGACCCTCTTTGGTTGACCCACCATGGGCTGATTATAGCATTCAGCGCCGATGATGGTTTATCTGGTCGCGAGCTTTGGGGAAGCGCTCTTGGGCATGGGGCCTATTTGATAAAGGATATTAGAACAGTATACGGTTATCCCGAACTCAGCAGTAACCCCGAATACCTCACATCCGTCGGTGGAACTCTCTTTTTTGCCGCTACTGCCGCGGACGGGAGTTCCAGAGAGCTGTGGAAAAGTGACGGCACGGCGGCCGGCACAGTCATGGTCAAAGACATCAACCCGTTTACGGATAGTTCACCAGAGGGCCTTACAGATGTGAACGGAACGCTTTACTTTTCCGCGGATGACGGAGAAAACGGTCGTGAATTGTGGAAAAGCGATGGTACGGCGGCCGGCACAGTCATGGTCAGAGACATCAATCCGCTTGGAGATAGCTTGCCGGAAGGCCTCATAAATGTGAACGGAACGCTTTACTTTTCAGCAGATGACGGAAAAAACGGTCGCGAACTATGGACAAGTGACGGCACCTCCTCGGGTACAATGATGGTAGAGGATATACAGCCTCTTGCAGGGGTTGGCAGCGATCCGGAATGGTTAACAAACGTCAACGGCACCCTTTTCTTTAACGCCTCCAGAGGACTTTGGAAATGTTATGAAAAGAAAGAGGATTTTCCTTGGGGGCTTTTTACCCCGGTATTCACGAAGAAACGAAAACCATAAAAGTTAAATAGTTGCTGTGCGTGAGGGTTTGAGTCAATCCAGCTGATCGGTGGGGAGGTTAAGCCATGTGGCCCTCGGGGCAACCACCGTTCGGCGGCCGGTGGCAGATGATGCAGGCGGGTGGACGAGGGGGGTGCCATCCAAGTCCGGCATCCCCCCTCCGGGGCGGTTCTTAAAAATCGGCAAATTCCGCGTCTTCGAACGGGATTACCTTCTCGGCGTCTGATTTCCAGTCCTGCCTCGGGGGCTTGGCGGTTGTCGCCGGCGGCCGGCGCACTGCCGGCGCTGCCGGCGCCGGCCTGCCAAGGGCCGCCAGATCGGTGCCGGGCTGCTTGCTGGCAACCGCGCCCCGCACGATCGCCACCAGCTCCGCCACCGAGGCCTTCATCTGCTGGGCCTGGGCGTTCATTTCCTCCGCCGCGCTGGCCGACTCCTCGGCGGTTGCCGCGTTCTGCTGGACTACCTTGTCCATTTCGCCCACCGCGGTGTTGATCTGTTCGATGCCCTGGGACTGCTCGCTGGAGGCGGCGTTGATCTCGGCCACCAGCTGGGCGATTTTGGTGGAGCTCTGCGCGACTTCGTGGAAGGCCACGTTGGTGGTGTCCACCAGCTCGCAGCCGTCCTGGATTTGTTTGACCGACCCGTCGATCAGGGCGGCGGTGTTTTTGGCAGCTTCCGCCGCGCGCAGGGCCAGGTTGCGCACCTCGTCGGCCACCACGGCAAAGCCCGCCCCGGCTTCGCCGGCGCGGGCGGCCTCGACCGCCGCGTTGAGCGCCAGCAGGTTGGTCTGAAAGGCGATCTCATCAATGGTCTTGACGATTTTCTGAGTTTCTTCACTGGCCGTTGAAATTTCTTTCATCGAGGTGGTCAGCTGACCCATGGAATCGTTGGCCTTGGCAATCGTCCGCGTGGCTTCGGTCACAAGCGAGTTGGCCTCCCGGGCGTGATCGGCGTTTTGTTTGGTCATCGAGGAGATTTCCTCCAGCGACGATGAGGTCTCCTCGATGGAGGCGGCCTGCTGGGAGGCGCCTTCGGCCAGGGTTTGGCTGGCCGAGGAAACCTGCTCCGAGGCCGAGGCCACCTCGTCTGCACCGGCATTGAGCATTCCCACCACCCGGTTGATGGGACGGTTGATGGAGCGGGTGAAAAACAGGACGGCCAGGATCGTGGCGGCCAGGAAAATGCCGCTGATCGTCAGGATAACATTGCGGATGGCATGCGGCGTGGCCATGAACTCATCCTTGTTCTGGGTGACCCCCACACGCCAGTTGGTGGTCTTGACGGCCGCAAAGCCGGCGATCTTGTCCACGCCCTTGAACTGGTAGGCCTCGACACCGCTCGGGCGGGTGGACATGGCATTGAAGATGCTGCTCATTTCCGGTATTTTGGAAATATCCGTTTTCATGATCAAGGCCTTGTCGGGGTGGGCCACTACCAGGCCGGCGGCATTGGCGAGAAAGGGGTAACCGGTCTGACCGATTTTAAGCGCGGTTATTTTTTCGGCCAGAAAGTTGATGTCCAGCACCGCGGTCAGGGTGCCGATCACCCGCCCGGCCGGGTCATGAACCGGCGTGCAGACGGGCACCACGATATTGCCGCTGACCTTTGAGCGCACCGGGTCGGAAACCGCATCCTGGCCGGCCACGGCTTTCTTGAAATAGTCCCGCTCGGAGACGTCCGTGCCCTTGTAACTTCCGCCCTGGCTGTCGGCAAAGATGACACCGCTGGTGTCGGTGACGAAAAAGGCCTCGTAGTCTTTTCCAATTTGTTTCATCGCAGCCGCAAGTTTTTCGTCCAACGCCGCGATCGCTTGACCGGCGTTGCCTCTGCCCGCCGTCGAAACTGCCTGGGCCGCGCTGATGCTGGTGCGGTCCACCGACAGCTCCCGGGCCAGCTTGATCTCCTCGGAGAGCACCAGGTCCACCATGGTGGCCAGGTTGCGGGCGGTGAGTTCGGCCTGTCCCTGGGAAAGTGTCGTCAGGGCCTCGGTGGATCTGCCGACGGAGAACAACCCGACCACCAGCAGCGGCATGAGGACCAGCGCGATGCCGCCGGTGGCCAGTTTAAACCCGAGTGAACGTTTTTTCATGGTCAGAATTCCTCTCCGACAAGAGTTGACGGATCCCTGAAGCCGGGCGGTTTTGCAAAAAGCGCCGCGGCGTGCAAATCCCGCAGCGCAGCGCAGAAACGGGCCTCCTTGGGCCGCCGTCGCAGGTTGCTGCTCCGGTTTCGGGTGGGCTATGGTTGGGGATATTATCGGTGCGCTGCAGCGAAAAGCTTAGGGCTGCGGTCGGAAAATCGGGTGGTAGGCGGCTGTCGGGGAGCCGCCCATTTTTCGCCGGGTCCAGAAAAACTTGGCGGTGAGGTCCCGATCTGTGGTAGGGGTGTCCGCCCAGGTGCAAAAAAACCAGACGGCCAAAGAAAATTCGAGGAGGGACGGCCATGAAAGCCTTCACCTATGACGATATTCTCCTGGTGCCATCCTACAACCACTGGGAATCCCGCAAAGTGGTGGATATTTCGATCCGTTGCAAGGCCGGCAAACTGGCCCTGGACTTGCCCCTGATGACCGCCAACATGGACACCATCACCGGGGCGGAGATGGCCAATTTCATCGGCGCAAAGGGCGGGATCGGGGTGCTGCACCGCTTTCTGACGGTGGAAGACAACGTTACCATGTTCAAAAGCTGTCGCTACCCGGCCTTCGTCTCGCTGGGCTGCAGCCCCAAGGAACTGGAGCGCGCCGAAGCCCTGCGGGATGCCGGTGCGAACTTCTTTTGCGTGGATGTGGCCCACGGCCACGCCAAATACGTGGGGCGGACCCTCAAGCAAATCCGCGAAATTCTCGGCGACGGGGCCTGCATCATGGCGGGCAACGTGGCGACATACGCCGGCGCCGATTATCTGGCCTCTTGCAGCGCCGACATCATCAAGGTCGGGATCGGCGGCGGCTCGGTCTGCACCACGCGCATCAAGACCGGTTTCGGGGTGCCCAATTTGACGGCGATCAAGAACTGCACCCGGGTGGATCGCTCGGTGGTCGCCGACGGCGGCATCCGCAACCCGGGTGACATCGTCAAGGCCTTGGCCTTCGGTGCGGATTTCGTGATGGTGGGCAGTATGCTGGCCGGCACCCGGCCGACACCGGGCGCCGTGATCACCCGGCCGGGCGCCGGCGGTGAGGCGTGCCAGGTGAAATGCTACCGGGGCATGGCCAGCCGCGAGGTCCAAAAAGACTTTCACGGCGGCATCGCCGAGTGGAAAACAGCCGAGGGGGTAGCCACCGAGGTGTCCTACCGCGAGGACGAAGACCGGATCATCGCCGATATCGTCGGCGGCCTGCGCTCCGGCTTGACCTACGGCGGGGCGGCCACCATCCGTGAGTTGCAGCGAAAGCTGGATTATATCGAGATCACGCCCGCCGGCCGGATGGAAAGTCTGCCGCACCGGATATTTTAGGCCGGCGGGCGTCGTCCCGGGATCCAGCGCTGCAGGCGGCGCTTGAGGCGACGTGGTTTTTGAAACAGCACAAATCGCCGCAGGGCAGCGAACCGCCGCGTGACCTGGCGAATTTCGGCGCCGATTTGCTCCTCGCGGCCGCAAAAAGAGGTGATACAGACCTCGGGGCGGGTGTTGAACGGAAAGATGCAGGGGCCTGCACCGTTTTCCAGAAATACGCAGTCGGCGGTGAAATCCAGTGGCTGATGGCCCACCCGCTTTCGGATTTGGGCTTTCATGCCAGGTGCGGCCGTCAGGATAAAGACGAAGTCATAGAGGTCGATGATCTGGCCGCTTTTCAGATTGCGGCAGCAGAGCCCCTCGCAGGATTGGGTGCAGCGCTGGATCAATTCGGTGGATGCCGCCAGCAGGCGCTCTTCGGCCACCTGAATCTCCCGGCAGATTTTTTTAAGCTGGGACACCTCATCCGGCCTCATCCGGCCGACGATGGCGACCGCTTTCTGAAACTTTTTTTGAAGCAGCATGCGCAGACCCGAAGAAAGCCGTCACGTTTCAGTAAACAGAGACAAGATAAGGGTTTCTGCAAAGAACGAGCATCCATTTTCCTCGCTTTTTGCCCATCAGCGGCGTCAAATCCACCGACCCCATCGCGCTGTGCGCCGACGGCCGGGCCTTTGGGAAAACCCGCAATGCGGCGCCATCCTGCGAAATTATTTTTTCAGTTTTTCGACCGTTTCCAGGTCGCAGACGTCAAAGGTCTGGCCGCAGCCGCCGCAAACCATTTCACATGCATCCGGCTGGCGGGTCTTACGTTTTTTCAAAAGCGCCCGGCACTCCGGGCAGCGCAGTTCATCGTTTTTGGCCTGCAGGTCGGATGGGGGGGATGGCATGATCGTCTCCTTTAAAATTGACGGTTCCGCAAAAAGGCCAATTTCTGCGTTGCGCTGCATCTCGAAGTCGCTGCGGCGTAGATAAGTACGCCTCACGCCGCTGAGATTTGCGCGCCGTAACTTGGCGCTTTTTTCGAAACCGTCTGGGTTTTTACTTTTTACCGGTTCATCAATATTAACGGTTGCGCACAAATCTGATTGCTGAACGGCATTTCAAGGTCGCCGCAACCCGCTTGCCGCGGCCCTCACCCACTGCTGTCGGAGTTTGCGGCGTGTTTTGCGGTGCCCGGCCCGCTTAAAACAGCATCCCTTCCAAAGGAGCCTGGGCGGTGGCAACCGTTCACCGGCAGGTGGATGGTCACCCGGCTGCCCTGCCCCTCGGCAGAGCCAACGGCGATATGGCCGTGGTGCTTTCGGATGATGGAATGGCTGATGGCCAAGCCCAGGCCCATTCCTTTTTGAGACCCCATCTGCTTGGTGGTGAAATAGGGGTCGAAGATTTTGTCCAGATGGTCGGCGCGGATGCCGCAGCCCTGATCGCAGATCTCTATTCTGACATAGTTCCCCGGTGCCATCAAGGGAACGCTTTCCGGGGCGAGGGTCACATTGCGGGCCTTGAGCAGCAGTCTGCCCCCGCCGGGCATGGCCTCCTGGGCGTTTTGGATGATATTCTGAAGCGCCGATTTGATTTGGACCTCATCGACGATCAGCGGTGTCAGGCGCTCGGCCAGCTCGAGTTCATAGCCTACATTGGAGCCGCTCAGGCTCAGTTGGGCGGTCTCCTCCAGAAGCCGGTCGATGGCGATGGGCTGGGTGTAGGGCGCGCCCCCTTCCGCAAAGGTCAACAACCGGTTGGCCAGGTCTTTGACCTTGAAAGCGGCTTCCATGGCGCCATCCAAAAAGGGCAGGGCCTTTTCGTTATTCACCAGATGGAGTTTCAGCATTTCGATATTGCCCACCAGGGCCGTCAGGATATTGTTGAAATCATGGGCCATGCCGCCGGCCAGGGTGCCGATCGACTCCAGATTGCGCGATTTGAGCAGCTCCCGTTCCGCCCGCTTGCGGTCGGTGATGTCGTGTGAAATGTGAATGCACCAGCGGGTCCCCTCTTCATCGGTGTTAAACGGGGCCACCGTGGTGATGAAATGACCGCCGAGCTTGCGGTTGAAGGCCTCCGTTTTACCGGGTCGGCCGTCGGCCAGCAAGCGCTGGTGGGGGCAGCCGGCGGGGCGCTCCCGGCGCTCGTGGAGCAGATCATAGCACTTGCGGCCGACGCACGCCTGGGGGGTGACGCCCAGGCGCCTGGCCAGGGCCCGGTTGACCCGGACGATCTCGGACTTTTCGTTGATGATCGCGATCAGGTCGGGCACGGCGTCAAAGGTTTGCTCCCACTGCTTTTTGGCACGGATGATGGCCCGTTCGGCCAGTTTTTGTCCGGTGATGTCGCTGATGGTGATCAAAAGACGCTCGGGCAGATCATCTCCCGGGACCGAATCGCCGGGCGGGTCGATTCGGCGCCCGGCGAGCTGGGTGTGGACCACGCTGCGGTCTCTTCGGATCATCCGGACTTCCAGGCGCTTGTTCCGGGGGTTGTTGTAAAAGGCCCGGAAGCGGGATAAAAAAACCGCCTGATCGTCCGCATGGATCATGCCGGCCAGGGGTTTGCGCAGCACGCCGGCGAGGTCCTGATCCAGCAGATGGCCGAAGGTTTGGTTGGCCTGCAGGATCATCCCGACCGAATCGGTGACCACGTAGCCCACCGGGGCGTTGTGGTAGAGCTCCAGGTAGCGGTCGCGCGAGTGCTGAAGTTCCCGTTGGGCCGCGCGCAACTCCTCGTTCTGCAGTTCCAGTTCGATCTGGTGCACATGCAGGTCATGCAGCAGCCGCTGCATTTGCCCGCCTGCCGCAAGCGTTGCCTCGAGGTCGGAATCGACCAGGCGCGCTTCGGCCTTGCGGCGCAGATCCTCCAGCCTCTGGTCAAATTCGTTATCAGCACCCATGGAATCCACCTCTTGGGCTGCGGCCCCGGTTTTTAGTTTCAAACACCCCGGCGGGCGGGCTTCAGGCCGGCGCGGCCGTCTGCCGCCCAGGGGCCTGCTCCACCAGCGCAATCGCATAGTCCGGGTTTCCGGACCCGTCGCGGAGGGCGATCAAGGTCAGCTTGACCGGCAGCGGCGTTCCGTCGTGGCGCAGCAGGTGCTTGTGCAGGTGATAAAAGTCCCGCGTGCCGGCGGCGATTTCCCGGCTGAAAATCCGGTCGGCGTCTCGGTCCTGGGGGTGGCTGAAGGCCTCAAGGGGCATGCGCCGCAACTCGGCGCCGCTGTAGCCCAGCATCGCCTGCAGGGTAGGGTTGCTTTCCAGCGTTTGCCCCTTGCTGTCGATCAGGGCGATGCCCACGTTCGCCGTTTCAAAGGTGTTCTTGAACCGCGAGACGCTGGTCAGACAGACCTCTTCTCTGGTTTTGCGGACGGTGACGTCGCTGGCGAAACCGCACATCATCCCCAGGCGGCCACGGTCGTCCAGGATCGGAAAACCGCGATCGTGGATCCAGCTGACGCTCTGGTCGGGTTTTTGGATGCGGTACTCCACATCCCAGACCCCCTGGCTGTGCCGGCCCAACTCCTCGAAGACGCGGCCGCGGTCCTCCGGATGAATCGCCTGGATGAAAGCGCGGGGGTTTTCATAGATGTCCTGGAGGCTGCGGCCCCAGATCTTTTCGTAGGCCGGGCTGACATACACTGTCCGGCTCAGATCCGGCGTCCGCATCCAGAACACGTCCTGGATGTTTTCGGCCAGCAGCCGGAATTTGGACTCGCTCTCGCTGAGCGCGTTTTCGGAGGCCCGCAGGGAAAGCTGGGATTTCTTGAGCGCGTCGATATCGATGAAGGTCATCACCCACCCGGAAAAAGATTCAGCCCCGATCAGGTAGGGCATGACCCGCATCAAAAACCACTGTCCGTCGGTGGTCTGGATTTCCTTCTCTATCCGCTGATCACTGTGCTGCACCGTTTCGATCAGCCGCGGCAGGTCGATGTCGGCCAGGCGGTGGGACACCTGTGAAAGCCGGCGGCCGACGTCACCCTCGGTGAGGTTGAACAGCCTGGAGATCCGTGGCGTGAATTTTCGGATCTCCAGGTTTTCGTCCAGAAACAGGGTCTCCACCCCCGTGCCGGCCATCAGGTTGCGGATGTCGTTGTTCAGTTCGGTCAACTCCATGATTTTGCGTTGGTGCTCGGTGTTGACGGTGTGCAGCTCCTCGTTGACCGACTGCAGCTCCTCGTTGGTGCTCTGGAGCTCTTCATTGCTGGCCAGCAGCTCCTCGTTGGTGGCCTGCAGCTCCTCGTTGGAGGTTTCCAGCTCCTCGATTGTGGCCTGGAGGTTTTCACGGGTGAACTGCAGCTCCTGTTCCAGGTCCTGGATGCGCTGGGCGGCGTCCTTGTCCACGTCGTAGGCGGGTGTGTCGGCAGCGGCGCAGGCGCCGCCGCCGTCGGCATTTTCGATGAACACGGCCGCCAGCGGCTCCTGGCCCTTCTTCTGGCGAAAGGGCTTGATCCGCATATTCAGCACCCGGATCCCCTCGGGCTGGCGGAGGCGGATGTTGGTGTAGCGAACCTCCTCTTTGCGCTTGAACGCCTTTTGAATGCCGGTGGAGAGCGGAATGCGGAGCTCCTTGACGGCGATCCGCGCAATGTTGTTGACCACCCGGCCGGATGGGTAGCCCAGAATGCCGCCGGCATCGCCCAGCACGTGCAGCA
>JAJDNY010000066.1 GCA_022340425.1 Desulfobacteraceae bacterium
TGAAGTTGTCAGCCTTTAAGAAGCATCCCCGGGGTCCGAAAAAACCCCAGCCGAAGCGAAAAAACCTAAAATACAGGCCTCATGTTTCTACTGCAAAATTACTCGAACAAAGAAAAAGGTAAAAGTACTACCTTGAAAGGGCTGCGCATGTGGGGTTATGGGGAAGATGACACTCTGACCACCTATGATTGGGTGGTTCCATATCTTGGCACCCTTAAAATTTATGATCCTGAGGTCCAGGCAGTTGAATTATTAACCTCTTTTGCCATAGGTGGTGGTGTCATCACTGAGGCGACGGACACTGATGTCGACGGTCTCAAGGATTATCAGGAACTCATCATTTATATGACGAATCGGGAGAATTCTGATACTGACGGTGACAAAATACCCGACGGATTGGAGGTTCAGTGTGGCCTTAATCCATTGGTAGATGATGCCTCACTGGATATAGAATCTGATGGTTACTCAAATCTCCAAGAATTCCGAGGGCAGAGTGATCCAAACGATCCAAATTCATATCCATCGATAGCCATGCCCTGGATTCCGTTGCTACTGCTTGATGATTAACTGCGCGCTTTCGTCAATGGTGATTACCTTCGCGGGCCGGGATTTTGTCTGGTAACGCCATGTAAATTTACTCAGGACAGAGGCATTGTGATACTCGCCGGCCGGCGAGGGGGCATATAAAGGCTTTCCGCCGACGACTAACGCGGCAAAGGAATCGGAAAGGATCCAAGTTGATTTTCGAAATCAGCCCAGGGCGAGGTCGATGTCCGTCAATGTGGCAGATCGGGGCGGTTCGGTGGTGGGGCCCTTTCTTCAGGTCGTCCGATGGCGGAACATCCATGCGGCTCCCGGCAGGGTGAGACCGGCGATGACTACAAGCGGCCACAATTGCGGCCACACCGCCGCCGTGTCCGCTCCCACCAGGAAGATCTGCCGCAGGGCCGAGATCACGTGGCGCATGGGGTTTGCGAGGGTCAGGGTCTGGAGCCACTCCGGCATGTTCTGGATGGGGGTGGTGAAGCCGCTCAGGATGACGGCGGGCATCACGAAGATGAATGCCCCCAGAAGGGCCTGCTGCAGCGTCGTGGAGATGGCGGAGATGAACAGGCCGATCCCGACGATGGCGATCACGAAGGCCGAAAGGGCCGCCAGGAGGGCCGGGATGCTGCCCCGAAAAGGGACGCCGAACCAGAGGACGGCCCCCGCCGAGAGGAGGAGGGCGTCCAGAAGGCCGAAAGCCAGGCTCGGCAGCGACTTGCCGATCAGAATTTCCCAGGGTCTGAAAGGCGAGACCAACAGTTGGTCGAAGGTGCCGAATTCGCGTTCCCGGGCCACCGAGAGGGAGGCCAGGATCACCACGACCACCATGCTGATGATGCCGCCCAAACTTGATACGATGGTCCATCGGCTTTCCAGGTTTTCGTTGAACCAGGCGCGCTCCGCCAGTTGGATGGCGGGATAGGGGAGCCCCTCGCCC
This sequence comes from Desulfobacteraceae bacterium, assembly GCA_022340425.1. NCBI lineage: Bacteria > Pseudomonadati > Thermodesulfobacteriota > Desulfobacteria > Desulfobacterales > Desulfobacteraceae > Desulfobacteraceae bacterium. Next base: position 1,484 of record JAJDNY010000066.1, read on the forward strand.
GGGGGCGGGGGAAGGGCGGCGTTGTATGCCTGGACGATGCCGTCGACATAGCCCATGGCGATGGCGGCGACGTTGGAATTGCGGCCGTCCAGAAGGACCTGCAGCCGGCCCGGCCGGCCGGCCAGAAGGTCCTCGCCGAAATCCGAAGGGACGTGGAGCACCAGCCGGACCTCCTGCCGGTCGATGGCACGCCGGGCCTCCGCCTCGGAGCGGAGCTCGCCCACCTGTTGGAAGTGGGGGGAGCCCTCGAACCGGGCCAGCAACGACCTGGAGGCGGGCGTCCGCGAGGCGTCCAGGACCGCGTAACGCACATCCGTCAAGTCGAAAGTGGCGGCGTAGCCGAAAACGAAGAACTGGATGATGGGCGGTGCGATGACCACGAACCGGCTCTTGGGATCGCGCATCACCACGACGAACTCCTTGACCACCAGGGTCAGGATGCGACGCAGAGCCTTCATGGCGGCGGTACCCGCTTTGCCAGCCGGCGTCGGGCAAGGCCCAGGAAGACGACCGCCATCACCGCAAGAGTGCCGGCCGAGGGCAGCAACACGTCCCAGACGTTGCCCGCCAGGAACAGGGTCTGGCTGATGGTCACGAAATATCTGGCCGGGACGAGGTGGCTGACCGCCCGGATGAAGGGCGGTGTGCTTTGGAGGTCGAAGAGCAGGCCGGAGAGGAAGAACGCCGGAAGGAAGCCTGCGACCACCGAAATCTGGGCCGCGACGAACTGCACTCGGGTGAAGGCGGAGATCATCAAGCCGAGCCCCAGGGCGGCCAGCAGGAAGAGGGCGCTGAGCGCCACCAGAAGCAGGAGCGAGCCGCGCAGGGGCACGTCGAAGAGCGTCACGCCCAGGACCACGGACAGCGCCATGCCGGTCATGCCGAGCCCGAAGTAGGGGATCACCTTGCCCAGGAGAAGTTCGTCGGTGCGAAGCGGGGTGGCCAGGATGGCCTCCATGGTGCCCCGCTCCCACTCCCGGGCGATGACCAGGGCCGTCAGCAGGGTCCCGATGAGGGTCATGATCAGGGTGAGGAGGCCGGGCACGAGGAAGTGCCGGCTGTCCCCCGCGTCGTTGAACCAGATCCGGTGGTCGACCGCCACCCGGGCCCTGGGAGACTCCCGGCCCTGGACCCGACGCATCTCCTCCCAGGTGGCCACCACGCCCCGGACATAGTTCTGAATCAGGCGGGCGCGGTTGGCGTCCACCCCATTCAGCACAAGTTGCACCGTGGCCCGCCTCTCGGCCAGGACCTCGGCCGAAAAGCCCCACCGGATACGGACGACCCCGTCGATCCGCCCCTTTCGGACCCAAGCCTCGGCCTGGGCCATGGTGGGGGCCGGCACCGGCGTGAAATAGCGCGACAGCGCGAAGCGAGCGGCCAGATCGCGGGCGGGAGGCCCCCGGTCCTCGACCACGAGGGCCACGGGTACCGCCTGGGGGTCGAGGGAGACCCCGTAGCCGAAGAGGAAGAGCAGCACCACCGGCATCACGATACCCAGAAGGATGCTGCTGGGGTCCCTGAGGATCTGACGGACTTCCTTTCGCAGAAAGCCGGAGAGCCGCATCCGGGATATGCCGCGGTCACCCATGGGCAGTGTCTCCGGCGTTCGGACGGACCGCGCCATCGGTCAGCGCGACGAAGGCGTCTTCCACGCTGGGTTCGGGCCGCCCGGGGATTTGGGCCAGGGCCCGGATCGAAGCCGGGGTCCCACTGGCGAGCGATCCCCCCCTGGACATGATGACCATGTGGTCGCAGAATTCCGCCTCCTCCATGAAGTGCGTGGTGACGATGACCGTCACCCCGGAGCGGGCGAACCCGTTGATCCGCAGCCAGAACTCCCGCCGGGCCAGGGGGTCGGCGCCGGAGGTCGGCTCGTCCAGAAAGAGGATGTCGGGCTCGTGGAGCAGGGCCGCCGCCATGGCGAGCCGTTGCCGGTAGCCCACCGGGAGGCCGCCCGAGGCCTGGTTGCGGCGGACCCGCAGGTCGAACTCGTCAAGTGCCCAATCCATCCGTGCGCGGAGCCGCCGACCATAGAGCCCGTAGACACTACCGTAGAACCGGAGGTTCTGGCTCACGGTGAGCTGCCGGTAGAGGGAGAACTTCTGGGCCATGTAGCCCAGCCGAGACCGTGTGCGCGCTGGGGCGCGCCGGAGGTCGCGGCCGGCGATCCGGATCTCCCCTTCGCTGGCGGGCAGCAGGCCGCAGAGCATCCTGAAGGTGGTGGTCTTGCCGGCCCCGTTGGCGCCTAAAAGGCCGAACACCTCGCCCCGGCGCACGTGGAAGCCGATCTCACGCACGGCCGTGAAGTTCCCGAAGCGCTTGGTCAGGTTGTGGACGCTGACAACCACCTCGCCGGATGTCACCGCGGGGGCGAAGGATCCAGAGCAGACCGGGGTCCCGCCCGAATGCCCGCCTACCCCTGCCGCCGCCAGCCGATCGACGAAGGCGTCCTCGAAGAGGGGTTCGGCGGGCGCCACCACCGCTCCCCTGGCTTCGGGCACCTCAGGAAGGTCCGGAGGGCCTCCGACCTTCCAGACCGTGCGGACCCGACCCGACCGGATGGTCGCGTCGACCACCCCGGGAGACCGGGCGAGGGCCGCCTGGAGGTCCCGGGGGGCCATTCCGCTGGCCGGCGAGACCCAGAAGACCCGGCCACGGACCCGGTCCCGGAGCCGGTCCGGCGCGCCCTCCTCGAGCTTTGCGCCCTCGTGGAGCAGGACCACGTGGTGGCACCGCTCGGCCTCGTCCAGGTAGGCGGTGGAGAAAACAACGCCGACCCCGTCCCGGGTCACCAATTCCTCCACGATGCGCCACAGATCCCGCCGGGAAACCGGATCGACCCCCACCGTGGGTTCGTCCAGGATCAGCAGCTCCGGCGCCTTGACGAGGCAGCAGGCCAGGCCGAGCTTCTGTTTCATGCCACCGGAAAGCCGTCCCGCCAGGCGAGCGCCGAAGGGAACAAGGTCGGCCATCGCCATGAGCCGGTCGAAACGTTCGGCCCGCAGGGGTTTGGGCACCCCCTGGAGATCGGCATAGAGATTCAGGTTCTCGCGCACCGTCAGGTCCTCGTAAAGCCCGAATTGCTGGGGCATATAGCCGATGCGGCTGCGGATCCCGGCGGCATCCCCGGTAATGTCCAGGCCCAGCACCACCATGCGCCCGGCCGTGGGCGGCATCAGCCCGGCGGCGATGCGCAGGAAGGTGGTTTTGCCGGCCCCGTCCGGACCCACCAGGCCGGTCACCCGCCCCTGCTTCGCGGATATGGAAACACCGGCCAGGGCTGTGACCGATTGGCCCTTGGGGGCCGTAAAGGTCATGACCAGGTCCCGGGCCTCTAAAGCCTTTTCAGCGTCGGCGCAGGGTTTGAGTCGCGCTTCCACGTCAGTCTCCGGGTTCGGTGGTGGCCTGCCCCGCTGCCGGGGCCTCCACCGCCACGGTCACCGGCATGCCCAGCCGCAGCACGTCTCCCGGGTCATCGACCCAGATGCGCGTTTCGTAGACGAGCTGGGTCCGCAGGTCTGTGGTCTGGACGCTTTTGGGGGTGAATTCCGCCTGGGGGGACATGAAGCCCACCCACCCCTGGAAGGCTCGTCCCGGGAAGGAATCGGTGTAGATCTTCGCGGGCATCCCGCTGCGCACCCGTCCGAGATCGGGTGCGGGCAGCCAGGCCCGAACCCATTTGGGGTCGTTCAGGGCGAGGACCACCACGGGGCGGGTGGGGGTCGCCATCTCGCCGGGTTCGAGGACGCGACTCTGAATAACCCCCTTGGAGGGCGCGAGCAGCACCGTATCCTCCAAGCGGGTCTTCAGCAGCGCGATTTCGGCCTCCCGGGCCTTCAAGACCGCCCGGGCCTCCGCAATCTCCTCCTCGCGAAACCCCTCGCGGGCCAGGTCGAGGGTCTCACGGGCCGAATCGGCATCGGCCCGCGCCACATCCAGTTCGGCCCGCGCGTCGTCGAGCTCCTGCCTGGCGGTGGCGCGGGCCCTGGCCGTCGGGATCAACCGGCCCACGAGCCGTTCGGCGTTTCGCCGCCGGGCCTCGGCCGCTGTCAGCCGCGCCTCGGCCGCTGCAATTTCCTGGGGGCGCGTTCCGGTGGTCAGGCGTCGCACCACCTCCTGCTGGGCCGCCCGACGGGCTTTGGCCTCGGCGAGGCGGGAGGCCAGACGGTCGCTTTCGATGCGGGCGATTACTTGACCGGCCGCCACAACCTGGCCTTCCTCCACAAGGACTTCCGTGATCCGCCCCTCCTCGTCGAAGGCGAGTTCCGCATCGCGGATCTCCACGTTGCCATAGAGCATCAAGGCGTTGCTTTGATGGCTGCCGGAGCCGGTGAGCCACCAGACCCCTGCGGTGATGCCGGCGAGAAGGACAAGAACCAACGCGATAATGGGGAAGGGGGGCCTTTTCATGCGGGGGGCTCCGGTTGCGGGCACGGCGGCCCGGGCTGGGCGGTTAATTCATACACCTGTATATTTCTATGGCAGCTTGCCTGAAAAGTCAAACGTCTGTATAAGATAATGACGGAGGACGATTCGTCGATCATGAAACCGACAAGCGAACCGCGGCTGGAACCAAGGCGAAGAGATGCGGTGGAAACCCGCACCCGCCTCCTGAACGCCGCCGGCGACGCCTTCGCCCACAGCGGTTTCCAGGAGGCGAGCCTGCGGCAAATTTGCGATGCGGCGGGTGTCAACCTGGGCGCGGTCAGGTACTATTTCGGGAGCAAGAAGGCCCTTTACCGGGAGGTGCTGATCGGCTCCCACGTGTCTATCCTGTCCACCGAGAAGATGCCGACGCTCGAGGCTTATCCGGACGCCGGAGAGGCGCTGGCGGGGTGGATCGAGTGGTTTCTGGGGGTGATCCTGCTGCGCCGCGCCCAGCACCCCTACCTGGGCCGAGTCCTGGTGCGCGAGATCGTCCAGCCCACCGCCGTATTCGACGAGATGGTCCGCACCCTCCTGGCCGGCATCCGCCGCGAGCTGGAGCGCATCGTGGCCGCGCTCGGCGCCGGCCTCGAGCCCGAAGCTCTCACCGAGGCCACCAACATGACCCTGATGCTCTGCGTCCAGCACGAGATCGGGAGGTGGGTGCTGGAGCGCTTCGGCTACCGGCTTCCCGGTGACCGCATCGCGGTCCGGCGGCTGGCGACCGTGGTGACCCGTTACGCGGCCGGCGGCATCCATGCCATGGGACGTCCGCGCTGACCGTCGCCCTGGGCCCTTTCGCGCGGTCCGAAGATAGTTAACCGGGAGCGCCCTCGCGGAACGGAGATTTCGTTTTATCCGCCGGCCGTTGCCATGGGATCACCCGGTGGCCTCGGCGCCTACGCCTACGTCCCGGCCGGCAAGCCGCACCAGCACCGCAATGCCGGCAAGGAGCCGCTGCGCTTCATCTGCATCGTGCCCAGGGAGGCCCATGTGGTGTAAAAAACGCTCGGAAACCGTCAGGCCCAAGGCGGCGCCCACGGGGACAGTGGCCGGCGCGATTAGAGCCCGCGGGCCAAAGGAGCGCTCATCCGGCGCGATGCGGAGTTCATATCGGTACCAAGATAAGCCGCGCACGTCTTGAAAAAAGGGAATTTCCATGAGCAGGGAAAAGCTGCAGGATCTGACGCGGATCCGAAAGTGAACGCATCAGAAATTGATCGAGAAGTGCTCGAGGGTTTTCAAGGCGACTTTGGAGTTGGAAAAAGCCGCCTTTTCAGGCGGGGCGCTCAAGAAGAGGGGAAAGGAACTCATCGCGATTGGCATCTCGGTCCGCATAAATTGCGAATCCTGCATGCAGTGGCATATTGAACAGGCCGCCGCCGCTGGGGCGTCCTATGACGAGGTGTTGGAAGTGGTCGAAGTCGGAATCGAAATGGGGGCGGCCCCGCCACGGTATCCGCGCGTCTTGCGTTGCAGATCATGGAAGAAGTATATGAATTTCATTGACGCAACGCAATCTCCCGGCGTGCCCAGATTCAGAGCCGGTTGTCCAGATATACATCAGGTAACCCGGACGACCGGCCGGGAAGCGGCAAAGTACTTGATGGCAAAATGTGGTTTTTCCATATAGGCATCTTATCGCGCCAATTTTCATTTCAACTGCACGCCCAATTTTGAAGCGATCTCTGCAAGGGTTTTAAGCGCCTTGTCGTAATCATAGTTGGCCACATCGTCTTCAAGGGTTTGCAGGGCCGGGCTCTCGAGATGTTCCTTGAGCGCCTTCATGTGCTTTCGGATTTCTTCCGGTTCAGCGGCCTCGAGGGCGATGGCGAGCTTTTTCAAAAGCGGACTGATCCGGGACGCGTCCTCGGGAGAGGCTGTTTTTTGATCCGGCGCGGCTTTCGCCGGAGTTCCAACCAGTGTTCCCAGCGAATCCAGCACTTGATTCAACGCCGCTTCCACCTCGTCTATCATGGAGGGTGTAGCCGCCTGTGCTTTGCTGGCCATTTCGAGATCTTTGGCCGCCTGGTTGAGCGCCTCGGCGCCGATATTGGCCGCGCTGCCTTTGAGGCTGTGCGCCAATTCTCGCAGTGCCTCCCAATTTTTTTCGTCGAAAGCGTTCCGGATGTGGTTCAGCGTCTCCGCGTTGCTTTTGAAAAATCCGGCCAGAATCCGTTTGAAGGTCTCCTGACCCAGGCCGAGGCGGCTCAATGTATCCTGAATGTTGATGCCCGGCAGGTGTGCCGGAAGAGCTTGTGATGCTTTCATCTGGTCCTCCTTTTTCTCAGCCGCCAGGGGGAGTCTTTTCCGTTTCTCAGCTGCGGCCGGATGTCCCTTGCGCCGAATTAATTTCCATAGTGTGTGGAATAAACGGTTCTGGTTGATCGGTTTGGAAACGTAGCCATCCATGCCGGCGGCCAGGCATTTCTCCTCATCCCCTTTCATCGCGTGGGCTGTCATGGCAATAATGGGCAGCGAAACCAGGGCCGGGTCTTCCCGAATTCGT
>JAJDNY010000067.1 GCA_022340425.1 Desulfobacteraceae bacterium
CCGGCGGGCTCTGTGGAACTCGCTTGCGCTCAAACAGCCACAGGGCCTTTTTCGCCGGCCGCTGCGATGCTCGGCCCGGGACGACGGGACAAAAAACACCTGCTGCACCAGGCGGTCTTAATCCGACTGTCGTCTTTGAAAAAAGCCCTATCTGGGGGGGTTGGCGGTTGAGTCCCCCGAAAGCCCCACTTCCGCGTTACGCTGCATCTCGAAGTCGCTGCGGCGCACATAAGCACCTCTGACTGCTCGAGATTTAGGCGCCACTCGCGCCGCTCAGCCCTTGTTTTTGGAGGCCAGGCCCTGGGCGAAGCGCCAGTCCGAAACGGTGTCCACATCCACCGCCGCCTCGGCAAAAGGCAGGATCACGGCCCCCACCCGAGACCCCATGCGACGCGAGATCCGGTGCAGGCCGTCGGCAAGCGTCAGCCGCCCCAACAGATAGCGCAGCAGCACCTCCGGGCCCAATCGCTGCAGCATTTTCCAGGGGGATTTGCGGTCTTTTTCCACCTGGCGCCAGAGGTCCGCGGCCAGGCGGCTGCGCGGGGTCAAAAAGGCGTAGAGGTTGCAGCCGCAAAGCGGCCCGTCCTGGAAGCGCGTCGCCGTGCGCCGCATGCCGGGGTAGACCGCCATTATGTCCGCGTGCCGGGCGAAGCCGGCCACGAGGTCGCAGCCCGTATCGAGCGCTGCGCGGCAGAAATGATCCACGATCGCGGGCGAGAGCAGGGCGTGGTCGCCGGTGGTGAGCAGCACCGGGGTTGCGGCGGGAACCGTTTGCAGCGCGGCGTGGGCGCTGGTGCTGGGGGTGCCCAGGGGGGGCAGCCAGCGCAGCCCGCCGGCCGCCAGCCGTGCCTGGAGCAGGGGCTCCGCCGCGACGATCTCCCGGCCCGGCCCGCACAGGACGCAGGCCCCCACCAGCCGCGCGGCGGCCAGGGCATCCAGCACCCGGATCACCATCGGGGTGCCGCCCACCGGGGCCAGGGCCTTGCAGCCGACGCCGGCCGCCAGGGCCACGGGGTCGGGGACGGTGCGATCGGCCGCCAGCACCAGGGCGCTGAACAACCCGGGCAGGGCTTTCATGTCAATGCGTGTCCTTTCGGAGTCGGCCCCGCCCTACTGCGCGCCGGCTTCCTCCGCCGCTTTTGCCGGCGCCACTTTCTGGGCCACGATGTAGCTGCGTTCCTGGCCGACCACCGGCGCGGTCTTGCTGACCACAACATAGACCAGCTCCGGCTGGCCGTCGTTGTTGAAATCGGCCACGGCGCTGTCGCTGATGTGGCCGCCGACCTCCTGGGTGCGCCACTTCAGGCCGAGGCCCAGCTGGTCCCAGGTGCGGCACTCCACGTGACCGCTCTTGAAGGTCCGCAGCCGCGCCAGCATGCGGCCGCTGGCCTCCTGGTTGTTGACCACGATCACGTCCTGTTTGCCGTCGGCATCCAGGTCGGCCACGTGGACCCGCTGGGCCAGGAAGAAGCGGTCCATGTCCCTGTAGTCGGCAATGGTGGCGGAGGCCGCCATGGGGAATTCGACGAAGGCCGTCGTGCCGCCCAGGGCCTGATCGCTGCGCCACTCCTGCTCCCCGCCGGGCCCCATGACCACCAGGTAGTCGTCGCGGTCGAAGCCCACCAGGGTCTCCTCGCCATTGTTGAGCACGTCGCCATAGGTGAAGCCGAAGACGGTGAAGTTCGCTGGCAGGGCCTGGCGCTCGCCCGGTACGTAGCTGCCGTTGTCCCAGACCAGGTTGTAGACCCCCGCGTCAAAGGGTCCCCGCATTCCCCGGCGCTGGCCCATCAGTTGCGGCTCGCGCCCGGGCGGCTGAATCACCCGGTAGTACCAGTTTTCGCGGTCCACGATGCGCCGGTAGCCGCTCCCCTCGGCCTCCAGAACGAAGGAGACCATCCGCCGCTTATCGCGCTGCACGGAGGTGACAAAGATCTCCGCCGGGCCGTTTCCGTTGATGTCGGCGACATCCACGGCGAGAAAGGTTTCGAAGGTTTCCCCGGTGATCTCGGCCACCTTCTCGAAGCCCTGGGCGCCGTAGCGGTAAACAAAAACCGTGCGGTCGCCGATCAAAACCGCCTCGTTTTGGCCGTCGCCGTCCACGTCGCCCACGGCCAGCCCGATGAGGTCCTCGCGAAAGCGCCGGCTTTTCCAGGTGGTGAAGGCCGCCCCGGCGTCGGCATACTGGATCGGGCCGGTCTGGCTGTAGATCAAATCCTGGCCGATGATCAGCTTCTCCGGGTGGCGGCGCGTCTCGGGCACGGCCTCGGCCTGGGGGGCGGCGGGGACGGCGGCGGTTGCCTGCCCGAAAACATCCGCGTTGATGCGGGCCGCGAAATCGTTGACATGCCCGATGACATCCCCCTGGCTCTGGCCGGTTTCAGCGAAGACCACCAACGGCTTTTGCTGCGCCACGTCCAGAAAGCGAGCGTCGGTGCTGATACTCTCGCCAAAGACGGTCAGGCTGCCGAAAGCGACGAAATCGGCCCCCAGCTGCCGGCCCAGTTCGGCGGCGGCGGCGGGGGTCACCGGCCGCGGGACCTTGGCCGCCGCCTCACGCGCCCGGGCCTTGGGAATCACCGCCACCTGGCCCTCGCGGGCGAGGCGGGTGGCGAGCATGTCCTCGATCCCGTTTTGCAGGAAGGTGAGGTCTTCGGCGGCGTTCATGTCAAAGGGCAGCACCAGGACCAGGCGCGGGTTTTGGGCCTGGGCGGTCGGCAAGCCGACCGCTGCAAAGGTCGACAACAGTATGGCGAGAAAAATTGCGGCCAGACCGGGGGCGAAAGGGGCGGATTTCAAAACAGGGCGTCTCCTTGTGGGGCCGGGGGTTGCGCCTGCCGGGTCGGTTGACGGCCGCCGTCCGTGAGTTGCGGACGGAGCCGGGTCAGAGGGCCGGCAGACCGAATTCAGGCGGTTTTTAACACACTTTGCGGGGCAGTCCAACTCTCATTTCATCCGCCGCCGGTGGCACCGCCGTTTTTCAGGCACCGGCACCCCCCAAGCCGGCCGCACCAAACCGCTACAGGATGTGGGGGCCGGCATGAAACCGTCCACAGGATATTGTATGTCCATGCCGTGCGCTTTTACTTCCCGCGACGCACGCCTGATCAAATCGTAACATTCAGAATTTATTTTAATTTTTTCTTAAAAAAAAGACTTGACTTTGGTTAATGCGCCTGTTAGATGAGCCGATAACTGTTACCAGGATTGCGGGGTTTTTTCCGAAATCCTGCTGACGGCCATCAGCGCAGGGCCCATCGGGCCCGGAAAGGAAGGTGACCCGGGGAACGCCAAAGGGATTTTTTTTGTGTCTGAATTATTTAGGTGAAGTAAATTAGGTTATTAGGTGAATAATTAGGTGAAGCAACTCAGGTTATTAGGTGAGGCAGTAACAATTCCGTTAAGGAGGAAGAAAAAGATGAAGAAATTCGCGATTATTTCGCTGGCCGCCCTTCTGGTGGTGGCCTTCACGATGCCGGCGGCGGCCTTCGAGAGCATCTTCGGCGGCTACTGGCGCACCCGTGCGTACACCGAACAGAACTATTTTGGCAGCAAGGACGCCAACGGCGACGAGGGCAACCTCTCCCAGGTCGACACCCGTACCCGCCTCTACTACACCGCCAAGTTCAGCGACAACTTCAAGTTCGTCAACAAGTTCGAGATGGACGCGGTCTGGGGTGACCAGGATCAGGCCGGCTACGGCGACATCGGCGCCGACGGTATCAAGGTGGAAGTCAAAAACACCTACGCCGACTTCGACATGGGGCCGGTCAACGCCAAAATCGGCGTCCAGGGCTTCATCCTGGCTCGCGGCTTCCTGGCCGATGACGACTTTGCCGGCGCGCACGTGGCCTACAAAAACGACCTGATGAGCCTGCCGGTCTTCTGGTTCAAGGCCTACGAAGGCGGCACGGACAACAACACCGCCGACACCGACATCTTCGGTATCGCGCCCTCCTTCAGCTTCGGCGATTCCAGCAAGCTGACCGCCTACGGGGTCTACTGGATGTCCGACAACCTGGAAGATTACCAGAGGAGAGGCGGCACCAACCTGCCGCCCGTCGCCACCGCCGGCGAGCTGGACGATGCCGACGTCTATTTTGTCGGTGCGGATCTCGACATGAACTTTGATGCCTTCTCCCTGTGGTTGACCGGCATCTACCAGTGGGGCACGATTGACTTCCAGGGTGGCGGCGACACCGATATCTCCGCCTACCTGGTGGGCGCCGGGGCCGCCATGAATCTGGGCCCGGCCGAACTCCACAGCCGGGGCTTCTACGCTTCCGGCGACGACGACCCGGACGACAACGACATCGACGCCTTCACCGTCATCGAAGGCCAGTCCTACTACTGGTCTGAAATCATGGGCTTCGGCATCTTCGACAACGTCGCCTCCGCCGGATCGCCGGCCGACCAGATCTCCAACGTCTGGGCCGTCAACCTCGGCGCGACCTTCAAGCCGCTGGACAAGCTGAGCGTCACCGGTGACATCTGGTACGCCCAGCTGGCCGAAGAGGACGTAAACGACGAAGATGAGCTGGGCACCGAGTTCGACCTCAAGGTCACCTACAAGCTGATGGAGAACCTGAACCTCGACGTGGTCGGCGCCTACCTGCTGGCCGGCGACGCCACCTCCCTGGACGGCAAAAACGACGACGACCCGTTCCTCGTCGGCTCCCGTCTGTCCCTCAGCTTCTAAGCGAAGCTGACGCGTTCTTAAAACCGGTCCTGCGCTGAAACCAAAAAACCGGAAGCGAGTCATCGCTTCCGGTTTTTTTTGTCTTAAGCGGCCGGTGTTTCCCCCGGCCCTCGCGCCCGCCTCTATTCTTCCGCCTCTCCCAGCTTTTGGCGCAGCAGGTCGTTGACCATCCCCGGGTGGGCCTTGCCGCGGGTGGCCTTCATCACCTGACCCACGAAAAAGCCCAGCAGCTTGGTCTTGCCGCCGCGGTAGGCGGCCGCCTCGTCGGGGTTTTGGGCCAGCACCGCGTCCACCGCCGCTTCTAGTGCGCCGGCGTCCGACACCTGGTTGAGGCCTTTCTCCTCCACGATGGCCGCCGGCCCCCGCCCGGTTTCGGCCATCTGGTCGAAAACCCCCTTGGCGATCTTGCCGCTGATCACCCCGTCCTCCACCAGCCGCAGCAGCTCCCCCAGGTGGGCGGGGCTGACCGGGGAGTCCTCGATGGACCTGCCTTGGGCGTTCAACCGCCCCAGCAACGTCCCCATGACCCAGTTGCTGACCGGCTTGGGCTGGGGGAAGACCTTTAGACAATCCTCGAAGTAGTCGGCCAGCTCCCGGGCGGCGGTGAGCAGCTCGGCGTCGTAGGCCGGCAGGCCGTATTGGGCCTCGAAGCGCGCCTTGCGGGCGGCGGGCAGCTCGGGCAGGGCCTCGCGGACCTCCGCGATCCAGTCCTCATCGATGGCGAGCGGCAGGAGGTCGGGGTCCGGGAAGTAACGGTAATCGTGGGCCTCCTCCTTGCCGCGCATGGGGGTGGTGCGGTTCTGGTTGGGGTCCCAGAGGCGGGTTTCCTGCACCACCGCGCCGCCGTCGCCCACGCACTCCTGCTGGCGCGCGATTTCGTAGGCGATGGCCTTTTCCACATGCTTGAAGGAGTTGAGGTTCTTGAGCTCGGTGCGGGTCCCCAGGGCCGTCGTGCCCGCCGGCCGGATGGAGACGTTGGCGTCGCAGCGGAAGCTGCCCTCCTCCATATTGCCGTCGCAGATGTCCAGGTAGCGCAGAATATCACGCAGTTTGCGAAGGTAGGCTCCGGCCTGTTCAGGGGTGCGCAGGTCCGGCTCACTGACGATTTC
>JAJDNY010000068.1 GCA_022340425.1 Desulfobacteraceae bacterium
GGCGGTTTTAAAGATCGTGTCACCCGACATCCTGCACAAAAGTGATGCCGGGGGGGTGCGGGTCAACCTGGAAGGCCCCGCGGCGATCGCCGGCGCCTATGCCGAGATCCTTGAAAACGCCCGGGGCTACAACCCCCAGGCCGACATCCGCGGGGTGCTGGTCTCCCCCATGGCCCGCCAAGGGATGGAGGTCATCATCGGCACCAAACGCGACGACCAGTTCGGCCCGGTCATCATGTTCGGCCTGGGCGGGGTGTTGGTGGAGATTCTCAAGGACGTGGCCTTCCGGGTCCTGCCGATTTCGCACCTCTCCGCCGAGAAAATGATCGAGGAGATCAAGTCCGCCCCCCTGCTGAACGGCTTCCGGGGCATGCCGGTCTGCGACAAGAAGGCCCTGCGCAAACTGCTGGTGAAATGCTCCGAGATCGTCGAAGCCTACCCCGACATCCAGGAAATGGACTTGAACCCCGTCATCAGCCACGAAAAAGGCTTGAGCATCGTGGATGCCCGCATCATTCTGACGGCGCAGGCCTGAGTGCGGCTTGAAAAGGATTTTATCTCGCCGGGTGGTGTTTGTCAGAGAGGAACTTTGAAGGGTAAACCGGTGTGATAGACTGGGGGTTACCACTCCCGTTGTTTCTTGTTCCTTTTCTTGTGCGGACAAGAAAAGGAACCAAAAGAAACCGCCCGCGCCCCGGGGCCCTTCGGGCTGCCCTGCGCTTCTCGCAGCCGGCGGGCCCTGTGGAACTCGCTTATGCTCAGACAGCCACAGGGCCTTTTTCGCCGGCTGCTGCGATGCTCGGCCCGGGACGACGGGACCTAAAACATCGGCCGCGACAAGTGCTTGAAATAGGGCTGTGGGCAGAGGTTCACGTTGCGAAGAGCGTTTCGAAAACCTGCCAGTAGTTCGGAAAAGATTTTTTGACGCAGTCGGGGTCCCGGATCACCACCCCGGGAACCTTCAACCCGGCCAGGGCAAAGCTCATGGCGATGCGGTGGTCGTCGTAGGTCTCGATCACGGCCCCGGCCGGCTGGCCGCCGGTGACCGTCAGACCGTCGGCCCCCGCCCGGGCGGAAACCCCCATCCGGTTGAGTTCGCTGACCACCGCGGCGATGCGGTCGCTTTCCTTGGCTTTTAAGTGCGCGACGTTTTCGATGGTGGTGGTGCCGCGGGCAAAGGCCGCCACCACCGCCAGGGTGGGGACCATGTCGGGCATGTCGCCCATATCCGCGGTGATGGCCTGCAGCGGGCCGCCGCTGACGGTGATGCCCTCGGCACCGGCCGCCACGCGGCAGCCCATCGCTTCCAGAAGCTCGATGAATCGGCTGTCGCCCTGCAGCGAGCCGCCGGAAGTCCCCCGCACGGTGATCGTGGTCCCGGCAATCGCCGCCGCTGCCCAGAAGTATCCCGCCTGGGAGGCGTCCGCCTCCACCCGGTAGCGGCCCGCGCGGTAGCGCCGGCCGCCCGCCACCCGGAAGTGGTGATAGCCTTCGCGGTCCATTCTCACCCCGAAGTCTTCCATAACGGCCACGGTCATGTCGATGTAGGGGCGCGAGACGGGGCCGGCGCTGACGGTGATCTCCAGACCCTCCGCAGTGTAAGGTGCGATCAGCAGCAGGGCCGAAAGGTACTGGCTGCTCAGGCTGCAGTCCAGGGAGAGCTTGCCGCCCCGCACGCGGCCGCCGGTGACGGCCAGGGGCGGGCAGCCGGTGTTCGCCAGGCTCTGCACCGGGACGCCGATCTGAGTCAGGCCGTCGATCAACTGGGCGATGGGCCGGCTGCCCATGCGCTCGCTTCCGGTGAGACGGTACTCCCCGCGGCCCAGGGCCGCAACGGCGGTCAAGAGCCGCATGGAGGTGCCCGAGTTGCCGAGATACAGGGGATCGCTGCAGGCTTGCAGGCGGCCGCCGGTGCCGGTGACGGTGAAAGCGCCGTTGGATCCGGTTTCGATCCGGGCCCCCAGTTGGCCCAGGGCACGGGCGGTGAGAGTGGTGTCCTCGCTGTGGAGAGGGTTTTCCAGGCGGCTGGTGCCGTCGGCCAGGGCGGCGGCGATCAGCATGCGGTGGGTGAAACTCTTGGAGCCGGGCACTGCAACGCAGTGTTCGGGTTTCAGCGGCCGGGGCGAAATGGTCAGCATGGCGGGTCCCTTCGGTTGCCTTTCCTTGAGGGTGACGCAATTCCGGCGCCCTCAGGAAAAAGTTTCAGCCGGCGGCGCCGCGGGCGGCCAGGGCGGCGTTTACGGCCTCTGTCATGACCGCCGTCGGGGCGGCCCGGCCGGTCCAGAGTTCAAACTGCCGCGCGCCCTGCAGGACGAACATGACGGTGCCGGAAATCGTCCGGCAGCCGCGCGCTGCCGCGGCCGCCAGGAGGGGCGTTTTGAGCGGGGTGTAAACGATGTCCATGACCACCATCCCAGGCTGCAACAGGGCGGCCGGGACCGGCAGGGCGTCGCCGAACCGCGCCATGCCGATGGGGGTGGTGTTGATCAGGATCTCGCAGACAAGCCCGGCGGCCTCGGCCGGCGGGCGAAAGTCGGCCCCCACGCGTTGGGCCAGCGCCTCGCCCCGGGCAATCGAGCGGTTGACCACGGTCACCCGGCCGCCGGCGTCCTTCAGACCGAAGGCCACCGCCCGGGCCGCCCCGCCGGCGCCGACGACAACCGCTGTACGCCCCGCGATCTCCGTCTGGCTGCGCAGCGCCCGCAGCGCGCCCTCCGCGTCGGTGTTGGCTCCCAGCAGGCGGCCGCCGCGGTTGATCACGGTGTTGACCGCCCCGATCCGGCGGGCGGTCTCGTCGATTTCCTCCAAAAGCGGCATGATGGCCACCTTGTGGGGGATGGTCACGCTGGCCCCCCGGATGCCCAGTGCCCGCATGGCCGCCGCACAGGCGCCGATGTCTGCGCTGCCGAAGGCCAGATAGACGCTGTTGATCCCTAACGCTTCAAAGGCGGCGTTGTGCATCGCGGGGCTCAGGCTGTGGGCCACCGGGTCGCCGAAAACGCCGTAAAGCGTGGTGGCCGCGTCGATCGGGTGCACGGTCATGGACGCTGTTCCTTGGATTCGCCGCCCGCCCGCGGGTATGAGCCAAGGCACTTGAGGAAACGGCTGAGGCTTTCCATTTCGGCCACCGTCCGCCGGACCTGGGGGTCCTGGATGTGCCCCTCGAGGTCGGCGAAGAACATGTAGCTCCAGTTTTCATGGCGGGCCGGGCGCGACTCCAGTTTGACCATGTTGATGCCCGCGTCGGCCATGGGCTTCAGGGTGCGGTAGAGGGCGCCGGGCACGTGCGAGGTGACGAACATGAGGGTGGTTTTGTCGCAGCCGGTCACCGGCGGGGCGTCGCGGCCGATGACCAGAAAGCGGGTGGTGTTCCGCGGGCTGTCCTCGATCCGCGCCGCCAGGACGTTGAGGTTGTAAATCGCTGCGGCCTCCCGGCTGGCGATTGCTGCCGCTTGGCTTTCGGCCGCCGCCCGGCGGGCGGCCAGGGCCGTGGACCCACACTCCACCAGGCGGGCCTCGGGCAGGTGTTTGCGCAGCCAGCGGCCGCACTGGGCAAAGGCGTGGGGGTGGGAGTAGACCACCCGGATGGCCTCGGCGGCATCCTCCGTGGAGAGCAGCCCGTGGCAGATGGGGAAGTAGATCTCGGCGCAGATCTTGATCTCCGAGTCGTAGAATAGGTCCAGGGTGCTGTTGACCGAGCCCTCGATGGAGTTTTCCACCGGCACCACGCCGTAATGGAAGGCCTGGCGTTCGACTTCGCTGAAAACCTCGCGGATGCTGGGCTGGGGGGTGAAATTGGCGAAGTGGCCGAAATGGTTCATGGCCGCCATGTGGGTGAAGGTGGCCTCCGGGCCGAGGTAGGTGACCAGCTGCGGGCTCTGGATTTCGCGAGAGACCGACATGATCTCCCCGAAGATGTGGCGCAGGGCGCTCTCGCTGATGGGTCCGGGGTTGTGGTCCAGGATCTGGCGCAAGACGGCCGCTTCCCGCCCGGCGTCCAGGACCGGGGCGCCCTGGCGGGCTTTGAGCTGACCGATTTGCTTGGCATACCCCAGGCGCCGGTTGAGCAGCGCCAAAAGCTCCTGGTCCACCTGGTCGATGGCCGTGCGCAGGCGCCCCAGTTCCGGGGAGGGGCTATTTTTCGGTGATGGTTTCATCGATTTGGTATCCGAAATGCCGGCCGCTGGCCTCCACCGCCGCAAGGACGGTGTCGCCGGGCTTAAGAGTCACGATGGAAGCCGCCACGCCGTCGGGCCGGGTCAAGCGAACGGTCTCGGCGTTTTGCAACAGGACACTCGCCGTCTTCTCGCCGATGACGGCCGTCACCAGCATTAGCGGCCGCTTTTCGATCTTCAGGCGCCCCACCACCCCCGGGACGGTCTTGCCCTGGTAGTCGACGATCTGGATGCTGTCGCCGGCCTCGAGCTCGGCCAGATAGCGGGTGCGGCCGTCGGGGATGCGGGTGTAGGCGTGCACGGGTCCTGCGTTGACGCGGAAAGGCCGCGGCGCCACGTAGGGGTTGGCCAGCGTCTCGGCATGCACCAGAAAAAGGGCGCCGCTGCTGTTGCCGACCAGCATGCCCTCGCCCGGCTGCATGGCGCTGCAGGTGTCGATGCAGACCCGGTCCCCCATCCCTACCGGCCGCACGGCGGTGATTTCGGCGGTCGTCAACTCGGTTCGCGCATCGTCCGCGCGCAGCCGGGTCAGCGCATTTTTGAGGCTCACGGCATCGGCGGGGTGCAGCAGGATCTGCCGGACCCCTTTTTCCAGAATGCCGAAAGCAGTCTCGGCCTCCTCCAGGCTGCGCACCTGGGC
The DNA here is from genome assembly GCA_022340425.1 of Desulfobacteraceae bacterium. Taxonomy (NCBI): domain Bacteria; kingdom Pseudomonadati; phylum Thermodesulfobacteriota; class Desulfobacteria; order Desulfobacterales; family Desulfobacteraceae; species Desulfobacteraceae bacterium. Next base: position 4,816 of record JAJDNY010000068.1, read on the forward strand.
GATCACGTCCGCGCCCTTGGCGATCAGGTTCTCCAGCGGGATGATGGTCCAGTCGCTGCAGTCCAGGATCACCCGCTGGTTTTGGGCGCGCTTTAAAATCTCCTCTTCGTCGGCCCCCGAGGTGATCGTGAAGTAGACCACGTCACGGCCCAAAACCAGGTCGCCGTCCTCGGAAATCGTTTCGATGCGGCCCAACTCCCGCACCTTGTCGCTGCACCCCGCGGGGACCAGCAGACCGTCGGCGCCGCCCTCAAGCGCCGCGGTGACAATCTCCCGGTCCCATGGTTCCACCTTGACCCAGATCTTTCGCATGCCCGTTCTCCTTTTTGCGGCGGGCTTCAGCCCAGCACTTTCAGTGCGGCGTCGACGCTGCCGCCGTCGTGAACGATGGTGGAAATGGCCTGGACCATGCGGGACGGGGCGGGGTGCTGGAAGACGTTGCGACCGATGGACACCCCGGCGCCGCCGGCATCGATGCTACCCTTGACCATCTCGAGAATTTCACGGTCGGAATCCATTTTGGGTCCGCCGGCGATCACCACCGGCACGCTGCAGCCCGCCACCACCTTGCGGAAGCTCTCCGAGGAGCCGGTGTAGGAGACCTTGACGATGTCGGCCCCCATTTCGTTGCCCACCCGGGCGGCGTGCTGGATCACCGCGACGTCGAATTCGTCCTTGATCTTTTCGCCCCGGGGGTAGATCATCGCCAAAAGGGGCATTCCCCAGGTGCGCGCCTCGTAGCTGACCTGGCCGAAATCCCGCAGCATTTCCTTTTCCTGACCGTTGCCGAGGTTGACGTGGATCGAAACGGCATCGGCCCCCAGCTTGATGGCCTCTTCCACCGAGCATACCAGGGTCTTGGCGTTGGGGTAGACCGAAAGGCTGGTGGAGGCCGAGAGGTGGATGATCAGGCCGATGTCCCGGCCGCGGCGGCGGTGGCCGGCGCTCACCAGGCCCTTGTGCTCGACGATGGCGTTGGCGCCGCCCTCGGACACCTGCTGGATGGCCATTTTCATGTCGGTCAGGCCGGCGATCGGGCCCACCGAGATGCCGTGGTCCATGGGTACGATCACGGTTTTGCCGGTGTTGCGGTTGATGATGCGCTCCATGCGGATTTGTTTGCCCAAGATGGTCATGGTGGTCCCCCTTTGCTGTGGTGGCGTCAAAAAACAAAAAAAAAGCCGTGGGCTTTTTCGTCTGCCCCCGGCTTTTGCTTCGCTTGGTTGTCGATCAGATCAGGTCAGCGCACCTCGGGCAGACTGGTATTATAAAAAAAATACCCGTAAAAGTTGACGCCTCTGCCGGTGGTGAAATCTGTCATCTGTCCGTTCCTGAATCCTGATTGATGTCGCACGCTAAGTTACTATTTTAGGTCTGTCAAGGATTTTTTTGGGGCAGGCGAATCGGCAACCCGTCAAGTTGGCACGGGGCCCCGCCGCCACGAATGTTTAGGAAGGTGCGCATGGAAGCCCGCTGGGCTCAAAAAAGGGACCGTTTGCGGGCGGTCCTGGAAAATTGGCCCTCCCTGCTGGTGGCCTATTCGGGGGGGGTGGACAGCACCCTGCTGGTGAAAATCGCCCACGGCGTGCTGGGCGATCGGCTGGTGGCTGTCACGGTGGCATCCCCCCTTCAGCCCCGGCGGGAGCGGGAAGCGGCCGCCGCCCTGGCCGCGGCCATGGGTGTGCGGCACCGGCAGTTGGCCGGCCATGCCCTGGAGCTGCCCGAGTTTCGCGCCAACCCGCGGGATCGCTGCTATCTTTGCAAGCGGCAGATCTTTGGCGATCTGCAGCGGCTGGCGGCCCGACTGGGGCTTGGGGCCGTGGCCCACGGGGCCAACCTGGATGATCTCAGCGACACCCGGCCGGGCAACCGGGCGGCGGCCGAACTGGGGGTTGCAGCCCCCCTGATCGCCGCCGGCCTGAACAAGGCCGACGTCCGGGCCCTGGCCAAAGCCGAGGGCCTGCCCAACTGGAATGCGCCGGCCCTGGCATGTCTTGCCAGCCGCATCCCTTACGGCACCCCCATCCGGCAGGAGACCCTGGCGATGATCGATCGCGCCGAGGACGTCCTTTGCCGCCTGGGCTTTGAGGACTGCCGAGTCCGCTATCACGGCAGCGTGGCGCGGATCGAACTGCCAGGCAAGGATGTGCCCCGGTTTCTGGAAAAGGGGTTGCGCCGTGAGGTCTTGGGCCTAATCCGGGAGGTCGGCTTCGATTTTGTCGCCCTGGATCTCGGCGGCTACGTTGCGGGCAGCCTCAACCGGGGGCTGCCCCCATCAGCGCCCGGCGTCCCGGCGGGGCCGGACGGCTGACGTGCGGGGGGCGCTTGGACGCTTTTCCCCGGTCCATCGGCACCCGGCGGACCCAAACGCCGGGGCATGCGGGAGGTGTAGGTATGGTTCAATGGGTGATCGCAGCGGCCGTGTCTTTTCTGGTTTTTGGGGTGCTTCTGGCCGTTTTGCACCCCCGGGTGCAAAACGGTTCGCAGACGCGTTCGGAGCTGGGCGGGTGCGGCCGCAGCGTTTGCCGCTGCCGGCGCAGAAAATCTCCCGGGGGAGGCGCTTGAGCCGCCATAGCCTTTCAGGGCTTCTCGGGGGGCGGCGGGGTTTTCCCTTTGCGCTTGCCTGTCACCTGACAGGCGTCTCGCATTCAGGTGGATATGCCCATTTTGGGTAAGACGTAGGCCTGAAGAATCACCCAGACCACCAAAATTGCGATAAAAATCCAGATGCCGTTCATGTGGTTCTCCTTTTAAGAATGCCAACCGGATGCAGAGGTTGGCGCTCTTCCTGCAACGAATGTTTTTCCCCAGACCCTCTCCAGCGGTTGTGGCACCCATCCGGTCTTGGCCTTTGACGGGTATCACAATTGTTCATTGATATTTTCGGGCTGTTCGCGTAGTGATTATATCCGGCTGGGGGTGGATTTCAAGTGTGTTCCGACCAGCCGCAACGGACTGAAGGTATACATCAACGGTCCCTAAATCTACCCAACAAACGTTAACGATGACACAGAAAGGGTTTGTATGAAAATTTCACTCAAGACAATGGCTTGTCTGCTGATGGGGGCGTGTTTTTTGACCTTGGGGGCGCTGGGTGCTTTTTCCGCTGAAGCGCCCGCCGCCGCCCCTCAGGGCAAGGCCGCGATGGTCAACGGCACGGTCATCACCTGGCAGGAAGTCGACAAAGAGCTGGAAAACGCCCGCAACCGCCTGGCCGCCCAGGGGCGGATGGTGTCCGACGATCAATTGCCGGAGCTTCGGGAAAACATTCTGGACGGCATGATCACCCGGGAGCTGCTCTTTCAGGAAAGCGGCAAGCAGGGCATCAGCATTGCCCCTGAAACCGTGGCGGAGCAGCTGGGGCAGATCAAGAGCCAGTTCCGCGATGAGGCCGCCTACCAGGCACGGCTGAAGGAAATGGGGGTGAGCGAGGCGGATATCTCCCGGCAGATCCTGCGCGGGCTGACCATCGAAGAGCTCATCGACGTCAAGGTGGGTCAGAAAATCGTGGTGGACGAGGCGGAAACCAAGCGCTACTACGATGAAAACCCGAATTTTTTCCAGCAGCCGGAACAGGTGCACGCCCGCCACATCCTGATCAAGGTCGCCCCCGATGCCGATGAGGCCGCCAAGGCCGAAGCCCGCAAGAACATCGATGGGGTGGAGAAAAAGGTTAAGGCCGGGGAAGACTTCGAAGCATTGGCGATTGCACACTCCCAGGGACCCTCGGGCCCCAAGGGCGGGGATCTGGGCTTTTTCGGGCGCGGTCAAATGGTGGCCCCCTTTGAGGAAGCGGCGTTCGCGCTGGAGCCGGGAAAGGTCAGCGGGGTTGTGGAGACCGAGTTCGGATACCATCTGATCCAGAGCGTCGAGAAAAAACCGGCCGAGACCGTTTCTTACGAAAAGGCCAAAGACCAGATAACGGAATTTCTCAAGCAGGAAAAAATGCAGGGCGAGGTCGCGCGCTACGTGGAAGAACTGAAGAAAACGGCCAAGATCGAGCGTTTTCCCGTACAGGCTTCGTAAACGCGGAGACGGTCTGGGGCCTGGGGGTGGGGCGCCACCCGCGGGCAGAATACAAAAACGGCGGCGGCTTCCCTGAGGGGCCGCCGCCGCTTTTTGGGGACCGCTCAACGCCGAGTCGGGGTTACTCCAGCGGCGCCTTGTAGCCGCAGCCGGGGCTCAGACAAACCCGCAGGGTACCGCTTTTTTTGGTGGTTTTCTCCGCCAGGAAGGGTGCCCCGCAGCGGGGGCAGGGGGTCGCCACCGGCTTGTCCCAGGTGGCGAATTTGCAATCGGGGTAGCGGCTGCAGCCGTAGAAGATTTTTCCGCGCTTGGAGCGTTTTTCCAGGATTTCGCCCCCGCAGCCCGTTTCCGGGCATTTGACGCCGATCGGCTCCCCGGGGCCGTTGGCGTTCAGCGACTGGGTGTGGCTGCATTCCGGATAGCCGCTGCAGGCCAGGAATTTGCCGAACTTGCCCTGTTTGACCACCATCGGGCGTCCGCACTTGTCGCAGGTTTTCTCCGTCGGCTCCCCGTTTTCAACCGCCACGATCTGCAGGTTGCCCTTCTCATCGCGCACATAGTCCCGGGTGAATTTGCATTCCGGGTAGCCGCTGCAGGCCAGAAAATGGCCGTTTTTGCCCATCTTGATGTGCAGCGGTCGGCCGCATTTGGGGCACTTCAGGTCGGTCCGCAGGCCCACCCCCTTGACGCTCAGCATCCTCTCGGCGGCTTCGTGCAGCTCCTTTTCGAAGGAGGCGTAGAACGTCGAGAGAATCTCCTGGGAGTTCATCTGGGCCGACTCGATGCGGTCCAGGCTTTCCTCCAGCTTGGCGGTGAAATCCACGTCGATCACGTCCGGAAAGCTCTGCACGAGCAGATCGTTGACGATGAATCCCAATTCGCTGGGCCGGAAATACCCCTTTTCCAGCGATACGTAGCCTTTTTCGCGGATGGTGGACAGAATCGCGGCATAGGTGCTGGGGCGGCCGATGCCGTTTTCTTCCAGTTCCTTGACCAGCGAGGCCTCGGAAAAGCGCGGCGGCGGCTGGGTGAAATGCTGCTTGGGTTCGTAGTTTTTCAGCGCAAGAACCATCCCCACGCTGAGTTCGGGGAGATTGTCGCTGCGCTTTTCGCTTTCCAGCTCCTCGTCCACCGACATGTATAGCGCCATGAAACCGGGAAACTTGACCGAAGAACCGGTGGCGGTAAAGGTGAAGGGCCCGGCATCGATGGTGACGGTGTTACGGTTGATCTGGGCCGCCGGCATCTGGGAGGCGACGAAGCGCTGCCAGATCAGACGGTAGAGGGCCAGCTGGTCCTGGGTCAGGTGGGCTGCGACCTCCTCCGGGCTGCGCAGCACCGAGGTCGGGCGGATGGCCTCATGGGCGTCCTGGGCCTTGTTTTTGTTTTTGAAAAAGCGCGGCTTGCCGATGGCGTAGGGCTCCCCGAAACGTTCGGTGATCAGCTGGAGGGCCGCCTCGGCCGCCTCCTGGGCGATGCGGGTGGAGTCCGTGCGCATGTAGGTGATCAGCCCGACCGGCTCGCCCGGGCCTAGATCGATCCCCTCGTAGAGTTGCTGGGCCACCACCATGGTCTTTTTGGCCGAAAAGCGCAGCCGGCGGATGGCCTCCTGCTGCAGCTTGCTGGTGGTGAAGGGCGGCAGGGGGTTGCGCTGGGTGGTGCGCTTGTGAACATTGGCCACTGTTAGTGGGGCGCCCGCCAGTTCAGCGAGTATCCCGTCGGCGGCCGCCTGGTCGGGGATGGTCAGTTTTTTTCCGTTTTTTTTGACTAGTTTGGCGTCGAAGGGCGGGGGACTGTCGCCCTCCAGGTGGGCGGTGATCGACCAGTACTCCTCCGGCAAAAAGGCCTGAATCGCTTTTTCACGCTCGCAGATGATCCGCACGGCTACCGACTGTACCCGACCGGCGCTGAGGCCGCTTTTGACCTTGCGCCACAGCAGCGGCGAGATCTGGTAGCCCACCAGGCGGTCCAGAATGCGCCGCGCCTGCTGGGCCTCATACTTGTTGCGGTGCAGCGGTTCGGGGGCCGCCATGGCCGCCCGGATGGCGTTGCGGGTCAGTTCGTGGAACAGCACGCGGTGAAACTGGCGCCCCTTTTTCTTGAGGACCTCGGCCGTGTGCCAGGCGATCGCCTCGCCCTCGCGGTCCGGGTCGGGGGCCAGAAAAACCTCCGTGGCGTCACCGGCCGCCTTTTTCAGGGCGCTGATGACCTTCTGTTTGCCGGGGATGGTGTGGTACTGCGGGGTGAAGCCGTTTTCGATGTCGATCCCCATTTCCTTGCTGGGCAGGTCCTTGATGTGGCCTACGGTGGCGGCCACATTGAAATCCTCGCCCAGGTATTTTTTGATGGTACGCACTTTGGTCGGTGATTCGACGACAACCAGGGGTTTAGTCACGCTGCAATTCCTTATCTTTGATGGCGACGCAAAAAGCCCAATTTCTGCGTTGCGCTGCATCTCGAAGTCGCTGCGGCATACAGTAATACACCTCACGCCGCTGAGATTTGCGCGCCGTAACTTGAACTTTTTTCACCGCCATCTCAAAATTTTCGTTTTTTACCGGTTTCTCATTTTTGACGGCGGTTTGAATTCCTTCATACTTTGTGCCTGGCACAGTCCCGCCATCATGGGTTTTCGATCCGCTCGAAACGCTTACCGGGGCTCTGGCGCACGAGGCCCTTCAACTCCAGCTGGAGCAGCAACCCGGCCAGCTGGCCGGCATCCAGGCAGAGCGACCGGGCCAGTTCGTCGATGTGGGCGGGGTAGGGGCCCAGCGCCTGCCAGAGCCTGGACTCCTCGGCCGAAAGCCCCGCTGCGGACCCCGGGTCTCTGGCCCCGGCGCTTTGGTCTACGCCTGCCACGGTCGGAAAAACGTAGGGGAATTCCTCCAGAATATCCGCGGCCGAGGCCACCAGCTTGGCCCCCTGCTGAATCAGGCGGTGGGTTCCGGCGCTTCTAAACGACTGCACGCTGCCGGGCACGGCGAACACCTCCCGGCCCTGCTCGTTGGCCAGGCGGGCGGTGATCAGGGACCCGCTCTTGCGGGCGGCCTCGACCACCACGGTGCCCAGGCAAAGCCCGCTGATGATCCGGTTGCGGGCAGGGAAGTGGTGGGCCTCGGGCGCGGCGCTGATGGGCAGCTCCGAGACCACCGCGCCCCGGGCGGCGATCGCTTGCCACAGCTTGCGGTTTTCCGGCGGGTAGAGGGTGCCCAGGCCGCATCCCAGGACCGCCACGGTGCGGCCCCCGCCCTCCAGCGAGCCCCAGTGGGCGGCGGTGTCGATGCCGCGGGCCATGCCGCTGACCACCGTCACGTCGGCGGTGGCCAGTTCCCGGGCGAGATGGCGCGTGATACGCAGCCCGTAGCCGGTGGCGTTGCGTGAGCCGACCAGCGCGATCTGGCGGGAGGACGCTTCCAGGCGGCCGGCCACGTATAAAAACGGGGGAGGGTCCGGAATCTCCCGCAGCAGCGCCGGATAACCGGCAGCGGTCAGGGGCACGATGGCAAAACCGCGGCGGTGGGCCTCGTCAATTTCCCGGCGGTCCTCATCCGACGGCAGCGCCCGCTGAATCGCGGCCGCCAGTCGGGGGGCGATGCCCGCCACCGCGCTCAGCTGGTCGCGGGAGGCGCTCAGGACCTTGGCAGGGGTTTCGAAACGTTCGATCAAACGTTTGAAAAGGAGGTTGCCGATACCCGTGACGCCTTTGAGGGTGAACCATGGCAGCAGCTCTTCGGTCTGAGGCCCTGTCGCCCCGGGTGCCGCGGGGGTCACCGGATCACCCTCAGACGCTCTTCCGCCTTGGCGCCTGCCGGGCTGAAGGGGTATTGTCGGATCACCTCCTGGAGGTAGCGGCGCCCGGTGGTGTTGTCACCCAAAGCGAGGTAGCTGTAAGCGGTTTTCAGCAGGGCGTCCGGCACCTTGCCGCCGTCCGGGTAGTCCTGCAGGACGCTTTTGAAGGCGTCGATGGCCTTCACGTAGCGTTTGCGCGCGTAGTGGCATTCCCCGACCCAGTAAAGGGCGTTGTCGGCCAGCGGGTGCCGGGGATGCTGGGCGCCAAAAGCGTCGAAAAGGGCGCTGGCCCGGGGGTATTTGCCCTCCTGATACGCCGCAAGGGCCTGCCGGTAGAGTGCTTCGGGGGTAGCTTGGGCCCCTTGGGCCGCCGTGCCGGCTGGATCGGCCCGCGGCGGTCCAACCGGGCCGGCTGCGACGGACATTTTGGGCGGGTTTTCACCCACCGCCGGCTCCGCCACCCGGACTTCCGCGGGAGAGCCCTGGGGGCGACCAGTGGCTGGCGCTGAGTCGCTTTGCGGCACGCTTTCCCGCTGGCGGTCCAGCGCCGACTGAAGTTGGGCGACCTGGCGCGAAAGTTCGCTCAGGCGCTCCTCGGCCGCCGCCAGTTGGGCTTCAAGATCTGCCCGGCTGGCCTCCGGTGGTGGTCTTCCCACCGTGCAGGCGCTGGTGAGCAGGGCAAGCGCGCAGCAGCCCAGGAGAATATCGGATTGCAGCATGTCACATCCCTTGGATCGCATCCGGCCCCGCGACGGGGGCGCGTCGGTGGTAGGCACCAAGCGGGCCGGTCAGCGGCGTTTGCGGCCTTGCCAGGCCACCAGGATCGGGCTGGCCACGTAAATCGAAGAATAGGTGCCCACGCAGATGCCCACCAGCAGCGCGAAGGCGAAATCGTGAATGATCCCGCCGCCCAGCGCAAAGAGCGCCGCCACGACCACCAGGGTGGTGAGGGAGGTCAGGATCGTGCGGTTGAGGGTCTCGTTGACGCTGCGGTTGATGATGGCGTGCAGGGTGTTTTTGTGGAACTTTCGCAAGTTTTCACGGATGCGGTCAAAGACGATGATTGTGTCGTTCAAGGAGTACCCGATGATGGTCAACAGGGCGGCGATGATGGAGAGGTTGAACTCCTTGTTGAAGAGCGAAAAAATGCCGACCGTGATGACCACGTCGTGGATCAGCGCGACGATGGCGCCCATGGCGTATTTGAGCTGCAGGATCCAGAAGAGAATCAGGGTTACCACCAAGGCCGCGCCGATCAGGATCGGAATGCTGAGCTGAAAGAGGCCCAGCAGGTAAACCGCCGCGATCAACGCCGCCGCCACCACGGCGCTTAAAAACCACTTCATTTCAAAGCGTCCGGAGATGTAAATGGTGATGAACAGCAGGGCGTAAAACATGGCGAAAAGGGCCTTTTCGCGCAAGTCCTGGCCAACCTGGGGCCCAACCATTTCAACCCGGCGGATTTCCCCGGCGGCGCCCGTCGCCGTCTTGAGCGCCTCGGTGACCCCGCGCTCGAAGCCCTCCCCGGTGGTCACCGACTGGTCGGTCCGAATCAGAAACTCGTTGTCTTTTCTTTCGCCGAAGGTTTGCACTGTCGAGGCCGCTATTCCCAGGGTCGAGAGCCCCGCTTGGATGTCCGCAGCCGCCACCGGCGCGGGAAACTTGACTTGGATGAGGGTGCCGCCGGCAAAGTCGATGCCGAAGCGCGGCCCCTTGTGGATGATCAGGGAGGTGATGCTGACGGCGATCATGATGATGGAAAACGCAAACGCGATTTTGCGTTTGCCGATAAAATCGATATTGACGCCGGGCTTGATAAACTGCATGGGGTCTGCCCTCCGGAAAAGGGATGGGGTGTCGGATCCGGTCCGCATCGGCGCGGAGCGAACCGGCAGCCCGATCAGATGCTCAGGGTTTTGACCTTGCGGGTCAGGAGAAAAAAATCGAAAATCAGCCGGGTCAGGATCAGCGCCGTGAACAGGCTGGCGATGACCCCCAGGCTGAGGGTCACGGCAAACCCCTTGACCGGCCCGGTGCCAAACTGGAAGAGAACCAGGGCGGCAATCAGGGTGGTGACGTTGGCGTCCAGGATGGTGAGCGTCGCCCGATCGTATCCGGCCTCCACCGCCGCCCGGTAGGTTTTGCCGATGGTGATCTCTTCACGGATGCGCTCGAAGATCAAGACGTTGGCGTCAACCGCCATACCGATGGTGAGGATGATGCCGGCAATGCCCGGCAGGGTCAGGGTGGCCTGAAAGGCGGCCAGCCCCCCGGCAATCAGCAGGATGTTGAGCAAGAGCGCGAAATCGGCCACCAGCCCCGAGAGTTTGTAGTAGATTGCCATGAAGGCGACCACCAGGATCAGGCCCACGATCATTGATATCAGGCCCTTGCGGATGGAATCGGTCCCCAGCGAGGGGCCCACGGTGCGCTCCTCGATGACGGTGACCGGCGCCGGCAACGCGCCGGCGCGCAGCACGATGGCCAGGTCGCGGGCTTCCTCGGCCGTGAAGTTGCCGGTAATGCGGGCCTGTCCGCCGGCGATCTTCTCCTGGATGACCGGCGCCGAGTAGATATTGTTGTCCAGCACGATGGCCAGCCGCTTGTTGACGTTTTCGGCCGTCACCCGCTCGAACAGGCGCGCCCCCTTTTTGTCGAAAGTGATCGAAACATAGGGCTCGTTGAACTGGGAGTCGATCTGGACCTTGGCATCCGTCAGGTAGGCGCCGGTAAGGGCCGCACGCTTGCGGACCAGAAAGGGCACCTTGGTGGTGCGGCGGGTTTCGCGGTTCTCGCTGATTTCGTAGAGCAGCTCGCTGCCGGGGAACGTGCGACCCTGGACGGCCTCCTCCACGCTGTGGGTGTCGTCCACCAGTTTGAATTCCAGCAGCGCGGTGCGGCCGATCAGATCTTTGGCCCGCTGGGTGTCCCGGACCCCCGGAAGCTGGATCAGAATCCGTTTTTCCCCCTGGATGCGAATGTCCGGTTCGCTGACACCGAACTGGTCGATCCGGTTGCGGATCGTTTCAAGGGCCTGCTCGGTGGCCATCTTGCGGATGCGGGCGGCTTCGGTCTCGGGGAGATCCATGACGATGTCCAGACGGTCGCCGGCCTCTTTGCGGGAGGCGATCCGCAGGTCGCGGAACTCCTTGTCCAGCAGAGCCTCAAACTTGTCGATGTTCTCCCGGCCCTGAAGCTGGCCCTCGATCCGGGTGCCGCCCACCTGTTGCAGCTCGGCGTAGGCGATCCGCTCGGCGCGCAACTGGTCCCGCAGCTCCTGGGTGATACGCTCGATGGTGCTCTCGACGGCCTTTCCGGTTTCCACCTCCAGCACCAGGTGCATGCCGCCCTGGAGATCCAGGCCGAGGTTGATCTTCTTTTTGGGCCAAAGGGTCGGCTGCGGCGTGTCGTTTAGGCGCATATGGACGGTGGGCATAACGAAGATCACGGCGGCGATGATGACGACCAGCACCAGTGCCGGTTTCCATGAAAGCAGTTTCAAAGCGCTCTTCCTTTCCTACAGTGCGTCTTGGCGCGCGGCCATCCATTTGTTCTCCCCAAATGCCTGTGGCCGGATGGTTCGCGCCGTGCGCTCACGAACCAAATGCCCTGCCGCGGGGCGGACACCGGCCCGCGGCTTTTTCGGATCCATCGGAACCGGGAGACCAAATCTTGACAAATGCCGGCGGCACCCACAGCAAAACCCCAGAAACGCCCGTGGGCCGGCGCCCGTGGCGTCATTTCTGGGGTTTTCGGGTGCAAAGCGGGTGAACGGGGTTATTTGCCGGCCTCGTTTTTGGCCGGTTTTTCAGCCGAGGGCGGATTGGCCGCCTGAAGGAGCGCGGTAACGTTGCCCCGGTTGAGTTTGATTTTGACCTGATCGGCGATTTCAACGGTCAGGACGCCTTCATCGACGTTGGTGATCCGGCCATGAATGCCGCCGCCGGTGATGATGCGGTCGCCCTTTTTGAGGTTTTCGATCATCGTGCGATGCTGCTTCTGTTTTTTCTGCTGGGGGCGGATCAAGAGAAAGTAAAAGATCACGAACATCAGGATCAGTGGAATGAACGCTGAAAAACCGCCGGCTCCCTGGCCGGCCGCTGCACCTCCCTGGCCCATGGCATATGCGATACTCGTCAAGACGGAACCCTCCTTGTTTGAAGTGGTGGTATTTTATGGGTCGATTTTTGACGGTTTCGCAAAAAGTCCAATTTCTGCGTTGCGCTTCATCTCGAAGTCGCTGCGGCGTACATAAGTACGCCTCACGCCGCTGAGATTCACGCGCCTTGAATTTGGAGCTTTTTTCGAAACCGTCTGTTTTTGACTTTTTACCGCTTCGTAATTTTTTGACGAAAGGAAATCACTGGCGCCTTTACCGTAAGTTGGTCGATGCTGTCAAGTGCAGGACGCCAAAACCGCACTGCCGCGGCCGTCGGGGCAGCGGTCCGGCAAAAGCCGGCGGTCCGGGGGTGGGCCGCCGATGGATGGCTGCTTAGGGCCTCGACAAAAAATAATTTCACATCTTACTGGTCTTTTGGCCCGCCCTCTGCGTTACATCCGCCGGCACATATCTCGATATGCACCGACGAATGTGCCTTGATGACGAACCAAAATCCTTCGCCATATTGTGGAATTATTTCTTGCTGTGACCCTTAGGAATCGGCGTTGGGCAGCCAGATGGTTTCCCCGTCGAACTGAATCCGGTCGACCTTGGCATAATCGATTTGATCCAGGAGGGCGAAGACATCCTTCATGCTGTAGACCACGATCTTGCTGTTGGGCTCGATCAGGTTGAGATCCGTGTCCAATTCGCGCTCGGAGACATTGTAAATGTAGACGATGCTCTCCGAGAATTTCAGGATTTTGCCGATGCCGCTGCTGCGGCCCCGGTGGTTCGGTTCATCGGCCAGGGGGGAGAGGGTCACGCCGCGGTGGGCGAAGTAGTCCTTCAGAAACTGAAAATGGATGTTCCAGATGTTTTCGTTGGGCTGAACTACGTGCACCCCGAAAGTCTCGATCTGGGTTTCCGGCCGGTCGCCGCCCTGGGCGGCGATCTCTCTTTCGACGATGGCGCCGCGCTGCAGCCGGATTTTCTCGCGGATCTCCTCCATGGACACGGTCGTGTCGCCGATTTTGACGGACTCATCGGACTGCACGATCATGTCCACCCCTTTATCGAAACCCAAGGCCGCCTTGCGCTGGTCCATCAAACTTTTGAATTCCTCGTTTTTTTCGAGTTGGCCGTAGTCCAGGACCTTCGGGCGCTCCACGGGCACCGGGCCGCTGCTCTCGGCAGCCTCCTGGGGGGGCTTGGCGGATCGCTCTTTCAACCAGTTTTTCAAACCGAATCCTCCGGCAACGACTACCACCGCCAGAAGAATCAGCAGGCCCATACGGATTTTGGATCGATCAGACTTTTGGGGAGGCATCGCTTCGCTCCTGAGTTTTTTAATCGGGTGTCGGGGTCAACCGGAAACCCGCCGACTGCTGCCGCGGTTACCTTTCGGTCTTGGCGGTGCCGGCAGGCTGGGGCACCCCGCGGGCATCCCGTCGCCCATTGGCGCAGCGGGTCGGGCTCACTCCAGCAGGACCTTGCTTTCACCGGGCGCCAGGGTGTGGTCCGCTTCGATGGTAATGGCGATCTCACGCCGGCTCTCCAGGTCGAGCAGCTCCCGGCGTTTCTTGTTCAGCAGATAATCGGCAACCGCCGGCGGCACGATGCCGCGGGCGCTGGTGATCGCCTCCTTGAGGGTTTCCAGGCTCAGCTTGCGCAAGAAACTGAGACCGAGGGTTTCGTTGGAGGGGATCACCCCCCGGCCCTGGCAGTGCGGGCAGGGGATGTAGGTGCTGTATTCGATGGAGGGCCGGATTCGCTGGCGGGACATCTCCAGCAGGCCGAATTGCGAGATCCGCCCGACTTTGGTGCGCGCCTTGTCGTTCTTGAGGTTGGCCTTGAGGGCGCGCTCCACCTCCATTTTGTGCTTGGCATCGCGCATGTCGATGAAATCGATGACAATCAGACCACCCAGATCGCGCAGGCGTAGCTGGCGCGCGATCTCCTCGGCGGCCTCCAGATTGCTGAGCAGTGCGGTCTGTTCGATGGAGGTCTTGTGGGTGGCCTTGCCCGAGTTGACGTCGATGGAAACCAGGGCCTCGGTGGGGTTGATGACGATGGAGCCGCCGGATTTCAGGTTGACCCGGCTTTTGAAGATCGATTCGATTTGGGTTTCCAGCTGGTGCTTGGTGAAAATTGGCTTGGCGCCCTTGTAGAGCTTGACCATCTTGGTCTGTTTGGGCGCGATCAGGTCGATAAACTCTCGGACCTCCTGATAGACCGTCTCATTGTCGATCAGGATTTCGCTGACATCGGCGGTGAGATAGTCGCGGATCGAGCGCAGCACGATGTTGCGCTCCTTGTAGAGCAGCACGGGGGCGGGTTCCTGGAGGGCCTTTTCCTTGATGCTTTTCCAGACGCGCAGGAGGTAGCGCAGGTCGCTGGTCAGGGAGGTTTTGGTGCAGTTGCCGGCCACCGTTCGCACGATGATCCCGAAGCCCTCCGGGACGCTCAGCTTGGAGATGAGTTCCTTGAGGCGTTTACGCTCGGCCTCGTCCTCGATCTTGCGCGAGATGCCCAGGGTTTTGCTGCCGGGCATGAGCACCATGTATCTTCCGGGAAGGGAGATATAGGTGGTGAGCATGGCCCCCTTTTTCATGATGGGGTCCTTGGTGACCTGCACCAGCAGTTCCTGCCCGGGCTTGATGATGTTTTTAATGGAGCTGTCGCCGGAATGGTTGTCCTGAAAATAATCGCTGTGAATTTCATGTTTCTGGAGAAAGCCGTGGCGCTCGACGCCGAATTCCACAAACACCGCCTGGAGGCTGGGCTCCACGCGGGTGACGATGCCCTTGTAAATGTTCCCGTGGAGAATTTCCCGGGAGGTGGTTTCGATGTGAAACTCCTCCAGCTTGCTGTCCTTGGTGTTGGCGATGCGGATTTCCTCGGAGTTGAGGGCGTTGATCAGGATATTGGTGGCCATAGATTCGTCTGTCCGTAAGGTGGTTGAGAGGTGGATGGGGTGTTGCCCGGCACCGCGGCGGTGGGTTAAGGCCCTCGGCAAGAAATAATGCCACATCTTGCTTGTCTTTTGTCCCGCCACCGGCGTTACATCCGCCGGCACATATCCCGATATGCACCGGCGAATGTGCCTGGGTGACGAACCAAAATCCGGCGCCATATTGTGGAATTATTTATTGCCGCGACCCTAAGCGGCTGCATTTGCTTACGTATTATGTCGTAAATGACTACAAGTCAAACCTTTTTTGGCCGACCGCCCGATCCGCGCTTAAGAACCCCGCCGCCTCAAGTCCGGGGGCGCAGGCGGCGGATGCATCCGGCGCCTGGTCCGAAGCAGGGACCATCGCGGGCTTGCTATTTGACCAGGAGTGTGCAATCTAAAAAATTTGGATTTTACAGCCAGAGGCCCGCCCCACGGGCCACGGCGCCGAAACAGCCGTTTGCGGGCGGCTGAGCGGTGCCTGGCGGTTCCCACCCCCCGCGGAGAAAAGCAGGACATGCAAGAGCGCTACAACCCCAAATCAATCGAGGAAAAATGGCAGAGCTTCTGGGAAACTTCCGGGCTGCTCGTGGTTTCCGAAGACCCTGCCAAGGAAAAATACTACGTGCTGGAGATGTTTCCCTATCCGTCCGGCAAAATCCACATGGGCCATGTGCGCAACTACACCATCGGGGATGTGGTCGCGCGCTACAAGCGCATGCGGGGCTTCAACGTGCTGCACCCCATGGGTTGGGACGCCTTCGGCATGCCGGCGGAAAACGCCGCCATCGCCCACAACACCCACCCGGCGCGCTGGACCTATGATAACATCGCCGCCATGCGCTCGCAGCTCAAACGGCTGGGGTTCAGCTACGACTGGGGCCGCGAGATCGCCACTTGCCGCCCCGAGTACTACCGCTGGGAGCAGTGGCTGTTTCTCAAGATGTACGCAAAAGGGATGGCCTACCGCAAGGAATCCTATGTCAACTGGTGCCAGGACTGCCAGACCGTTCTGGCCAACGAGCAGGTGGAAGACGGGTGCTGCTGGCGCTGCGGTCAACAGGTGCGGCAGAAGAAGCTCTGGCAGTGGTTTTTCCGCATCACCGATTTCGCCGAGGACTTGCTGGTGTACTGCGACCGGCTGCCGGGGTGGCCCGAGAAGGTCATCACCATGCAGAAAAACTGGATCGGCAAGAGCATCGGCGCCGAAATCCGCTTCCCCATCGAGGGGCCGGTGGCGGGGGAGGACGACACCATCGCGGTCTTCACCACCCGTCAGGACACCGTTTTCGGGGCCACCTTCATGTGCCTGGCGCCCGAGCACCCGCTGGTGCTCAAGCTCAGCGCCGGCACCCCCCAGGCCGACGCCGTCCGGGACTTCGTGGCCCGTATCGCCCTGCAGGACCGCACCAGCAAGGCGCTGGAAGCCTACGAAAAGGAGGGGGTCTTCACCGGGGCTTACTGCCGCAACCCGCTCACCGGGCGCCGGATGCCGATCTACACGGCCAATTTTGCGCTGATGGGCTATGGCACCGGTGCCGTGATGTCGGTTCCGGCCCATGACCAGCGTGACTTCGACTTCGCCCGCAAGTACGGCCTGGAGATCATCGTGGTGGTCCAACCGGAGGATCAGAACCTGAACCCTGCCGAGATGGACGCGGCCTACCCCGGCGAGGGGACGATGGTCAATTCTGGCGCCTTCGACGGGATGCCCAACCGCGAGGCCCTGGACGCCGTTGCGGCCCATTTGGAAAAGCACGGCATGGGCCGGCGCACGGTCAGCTATCGCCTGCGGGATTGGGGGATCTCCCGCCAGCGCTACTGGGGGGCCCCGATCCCGATGATTCACTGCCCCCATTGCGGCACTGTGCCGGTGCCCGAGTCCGATTTGCCGATCCTGCTGCCCGAGGATGCCGACCTGCTGGAGGGCGGGCGCTCCCCGCTGCCGGAGTTGGCCGACTTCCGCCGCACCCGCTGTCCGGCCTGCGGGGCTGACGACGCCCGCCGTGAAACCGACACCATGGACACCTTCGTGGAATCCTCCTGGTACTTCGAGCGCTACTGCAGCCCGGGCTTCAACGACGGCATGTTCGACACGGCCGCCGTGGATTACTGGATGCCGGTGGACCAGTACATCGGCGGGGTGGAGCACGCCATTTTGCACCTGCTCTACTCGCGCTACTACACCCGTGTGCTGGAGTCCCTGGGGCTGGTAAAATTCAAGGAGCCCTTCACCCGCCTGTTGACCCAGGGGATGGTCTGCAAGGAAACCACCGCCTGCCCGGAGCACGGGTTCCTGCTGCCCGAGGAGACCACCGGCGGCGGCGACGATCGGCGCTGCGGCAAATGCGGCCGCCCGGTGGAGACCGGCCGGGTGGAAAAGATGTCCAAATCCAAAAAGAACGTGATTGACCCCAACCTCCTGTTGGAGCGCTACGGCGCCGACACTACGCGTCTTTTCTGCCTTTTCGCGGCGCCCCCGGAGCGCGATCTGGAGTGGAGCGAGCAGGGCGTTGAAGGCGGCTACCGCTTTCTCAACCGGGTCTGGCGCCTGGCCGCCCTTTACAGCGACCGTCTGAGAAACGCTTCGGCCTACGGCGGGCCGGCCGATGCGCTGGCGCCCGAACTGCGGGCGGTTTACAAGAAGGCCCACCACACCATCCGGAAGGTGACCGCCGACATCGAGGACCGCTTCCACTTCAACACCGCCGTCAGCGCCGTCATGGAACTGGTCAACGACATGTACGCCGTGCCTCCGGAGATGGCGACTGAGGGGCTGCCGGGGGTCATGCGTTTCGCGATGGAAACCGTCACCCTGCTGCTGGCCCCGATAGTGCCGCATTTCGCCGAAGAGCTGTGGGCCGAATTGGGGCACCCGGACAGCATCCTCACCGCCGCCTGGCCGTCCTACCGTGAAGATGCGCTGGTCAAAGACAGCCTCACCATCGTGGTGCAGGTCAACGGCAAGCTGCGCAGCCGCTTCACGGTGGATGCCGACGCCGATGAGGACACCATCAAGGCCGGCGCCCTGGCCGACCAGCGGGCGGCCGCCTTCATCCAGGGAAAGCCGATCCGCAAGGTGATCGTGGTTCAGAAAAAACTTGTCAATATCGTGGTCTGATGGGCGTTCGCAAGCCGTGGGGCGCTCTGAGGACCCTCAGACCGCTCTAAGCGGCAGCCATTTTACGGAAGGGTGATCGGATGATGTCAAAAAGCCTCTGGGCCCTGCTGGCGGGCGTGATGATCGCGGGCTGCGGCTACGGCTTTCAGGGAGCGGGCAGCCTGCCGGAGGACGCGCAGAGCGTTTTTGTCCAGCTGCTCGCCAATCGGACTTCCGAAACGGGCATTGAAAACGTTTTTACCGGCGCCCTGATCGAAGAGCTGACCCGCAATCAGCAGGCCGCGGGCGAGGACCGGGCGGATACGGTCCTGAGCGGCGAAATCGTGTCGGTGAGCACCGACACCATCTCCCGCACCGGTGCCACCACGTCGGTAGAACGCCGGGTGCGGGCGACGCTGAACCTGGAGCTGACCGACCGTTCCGGGGTGGTGATCTGGAAGGTGCGCAACATTTCAGGCAACGCGGCCTTTCCGGTCGATTCCGACAGCAAGGCGATCACGGATCAGAACCGGCGGGAGGCATTGACCCAACTGGCCCAGCGGATGGCGGAAACCGTCTACAGCCGCATGACCGACGACTTTTGACGGTTCCGCAAAAAGGTCAATTTCTGCGTTGCGCTGCATCTCGAGGTCGCTGCGGCGTACAGAAGTACGCCTCACTCCGCGAGATTTGTGCGCCTTGAACTTGGCCTTTTTTCGAAACCGTCAGGTTTTTGATTTTTAACCGCTTCATCAATTTTGACGGTTCCGCAAAAAGGTCAATTTCTGCGTTGCGCTGCATCTCGAGGTCGCTGCGGCGTGCAGAAGTACGCCTCACTCCGCGAGATTTGCGCGCCGTAACTTGGCCCCTTTTGCGAAACTGTTAGGTTTTTGGCTCTTTTCCGCCTTATCAACTTTTGACGGCAATGCCAAAAAGGTCACGCACGCAGAAATACCCGAGAGGCGCTGGAAAGGGTGACTTTCCCAGCGCTTCTTGGGTTGTGGTCTCAAGATTGGGGATCAGGGGTTGAGGGTGTTGACCATGCGTTCGAGGCGGGAGATCTTGCGGGACGCCGTGTTGCGGTGCAGCACGCCTTTTTTGGCAGCTTTGGCGATGGTTGATTTCGCCGATTTGAGCTCGTCAAGGGCCAACTGCAGATCCTTTTCGACCACCTTGGCTTCCAGCCGTTTGGTGGCTGATTTGACCTGGGTGCGAACCGCCTTGTTGCGCAGGCGGCGGTTGATGTTCTGCCGGGTCCGCTTCAGCGCGGATTTGTGGTTTGCCACGGTTAACGCTCCTTTCCAAACAGGTATGAAAATTTAAGTCCGTTAATTTACCAAATCAGGTCAGCCAATGTCAAGAACTTTAATCAGGATCAACTGCCCGCCGCGGCCGCCGGCCTTGGCTGCGACCCCGGCGGAAGGGCCGGCCCCATGCTGCCGATTTCCTCGGTGCTGAACCGGGCCGGCGCCGGCGGTGAACAACCGCTTGCAAAACCCGCTTCAGTTCTGCCATAATGGCGAACGTCCGGTTGGGGCGGGCGACTTGGGGGGGCGGCGCCGCTGAGGCGGCCTCCGACCAAATCTCCGGCGACGGAAACCAGCTAAACGGGCGTGCGCCGTTAACCGTGTTGGTGCGGTTCGATTCCAGAAGGGTTGGAGAGAGAAATGCGCGTGAGCCTCAAACACGGCCTTGTGGCGGTCTTCACAGGGCTGGTGCTGGTGGGGTTGCTGGCGGTCGGCATCTTCGGCGACAAGGGGCTTGTCGACCTGGGCCAGCTCCGGGGAGAATTGCACCGGCTAAATGGGGAGGTTGAGCGGCTGAAAGCGGAGAACCTGGCGCTTTACCGTCACATCGACCGGCTGCGAAACGATCCGGCCTTCGTTGAAAATGTGGCCCGTCAGGAGTTGGGGATGATCGCTAAGGACGAGCTGATCATCAATTTTCGCCAACCGGAAGGGACAAACAGCAATAAATGACGGTTTCAAATTGAGGAGCGAGGACATGAAGCGAGTAAAAGAGCTGCGGAAAACGGTGATCGGCCTGGTGCTAATTTTGGCTTTGGCGCTGGCCCTGGGCGGCTGCACCGCCCTGCAGTCCCAGAGTACGGCGGGTGGTACCGAAAGCGCCGCCGCCCAGGACCAAGGCGCCGCCCCGCTTTACTACGACTTCGGGGATGTGCTGATTCCAAGTGAGATGCAAGTCAACAAAAAAAGCTCTTTCGTCTACCGCGCCCCCGGCTTCTCTGCCGGCGTGCTTTCCCTCAAGGGGCGGGTTGACAGCGCCTCGCTGATCGTCTTTTTTGAAAACAACATGGCCAAGGACAACTGGCAGCTCGTCAGCTCCTTCAAATCCATTCGCTCCATTCTGCTGTTTCACAAAGACAACCGATGGTGCGTGGTCAACATCACCGAAAAGGAATTCTACACCTACGCCGAAATCTGGGTGGCCCCGACCACCGTCGCCGAAGGCGGTGGCACCGATACCGACTTATTCAAGTAGACCAGGTGGCCGATGAACTTGACTGACAAGAACCTGATTCTGGGTGTCAGCGGGGGGATAGCCGCCTACAAGAGCGTTGAGCTGTTGCGGCTGCTCAAAAAACAGGGCGCCCGCGTGCGGGTGGTTATGACCGCCAATGCCGCCTGGTTCGTGGGCCCGGGGACCTTTCAGGCGCTTTCGGAAAATCCCGTCTATCGCGATCTGTTCGGCAGCGGCGACAGTGACGCCGCCATTCGCCACATCGATTGGGCCCAGGAGGCTGACGCCGTCATCGTGGCCCCCGCGACGGCCAACATCATCGGCAAGCTGGCGCACGGGATTGCCGACGATGCCCTCAGCACCTTCATGCTGGCCGTCACCGCCCCGAGGCTGATCTGCCCATCGATGAACACCCACATGTACCAGAGTGCTGCGGTCCAGCGGAATCTGGAAACCCTGCGGGGCGACGGGTTCGGGGTTCTCGACCCGGCCTGCGGGCAACTGGCCTGCGGCACCACCGGGCCGGGCCGGCTGCCCGAGCCGCAAACGATTCTCGACCGCTTTATCCGCTTCCTGACCCCCAAGGACCTGGCGGGCCTGCACGTTCTGGTCACCGCCGGCCCCACCTGGGAGGCCATCGACCCGGTGCGCTTCATCAGCAACCCCTCCTCGGGCAAGATGGGCTTTGCGGTGGCCCGCGCCGCCGAACACCGCGGCGCGCGCGTGACCTTGATCAGCGGTCCCACCACGCTGGCCGAGCCCCTGAACGTCGCCCTGCAGCCGGTGCGTTCGGCCCGCGAGATGGCCGAACGGGTGCTGACCCTGATGGCGGACGCCGACGTGATCGTCAAAACCGCAGCGGTTTCCGACTATCGCCCGGTGGAAACGGCGCCCCAGAAGATCAAGAAGCATCAGGAAACCATGAGTCTTACGCTCACCCGCAACCCGGACATCCTTAAAGCCGTCGGTGAGCGCAAGGGCGGGCGGATCCTCGTCGGCTTCGCGGCCGAGACCGAGGGTCTCGAAGCCAACGCCGCCCAGAAGCTGCGCGCCAAGAACCTCGACATCATCGCCGGCAACCTGATCGGTGCACCCCACTCCGGGTTTCAGGCCGATACCAACCAGGTGACCCTCTTTTTCCGCGACGGCGCCAAAGAGGCCCTGCCCGCCATGACCAAGGAGGCGGTAGCGCACACGCTCCTCGACCGGGTGGCCACTTTGCTGCGAGGCCGGACCGGCCGCCCGGCAAATTAGAAGGTTCCGCAAAAAGCATTTTACCCCGCGGTACGGTGTCTGTCAGAAAGGAGCTTTGCCGGGCATCCCGGTAATAGACCCGGATTTAGAACTCCCATTGGTCTATGTTCATTTTCTTGTGCGGACAAGAAAACGAACCAAAAGAAGCCGCCCGCGTCTCGGGGTCCTCAGGGCTGCCCTGCGCTTCCCGCAGCCGGCGGGCCCTGGGGAACTCGCTTGCGCTCAAACAGCCACAGGGCCTTTTTCGCCGGCTGCTGTGATGCTCGCTCGGCCCGGGACGATGGGACATAAATCGCCGGCCTCAACAAGCGGTTGAGATAAGGCTGCGGTCTTCGAAAAACCCCATACCTGCGTGGATTAGCGGTGAGTTCCGTAGAAGCCCAATTTCTGCGCTGCGCTGCATCTCGAAGTTACTGCGGCGTACATAAGTAGGCCTCACGCCGCTGAGATTTGCGCGCCGTAACTTGAACTTTTTTCGAAACCGTCTGGTTTTTGACTTTTACCGTTTCGGCAAATTAAGCTATCGCCACCCCATCGCCCATGTCATTGAAATCCAGCCACCCCGATTCGCCGGCCGCCCGGGCCGCGGGCCTGCTGACGGAGCTAAGCCGCAGCCTGCGCTACCTGGCAACCCTCGGGCTGCGCGGCTTCGATTGCGGTCCCGAAGCGCTCGGGGCCACGGCGGACTGGAACCGCAGCCGCCTCCTGCCGCAGCGCGAGACCCTGGCGCGCATTCGGGCCGACCTGGGCGACTGCCGGCGCTGTCCGCTGGCCGCCGGGCGCAACCGGATCGTGTTCGGCGAAGGCGATGAGGCCG
>JAJDNY010000069.1 GCA_022340425.1 Desulfobacteraceae bacterium
GCCTCCGGCGGAGGCTTGGGCGAGGCGTTGTCGAAGATGCTCGCCGGCGGCAGCGGCGGGGCCATCGGGGGAATGCTGGGCAGTGTTCTCGAAGACGCCAGCCGCGCGGTGGGCGGAAAGCGCAACCTGGCCGTGGGGGGCATCGGCGCCTTGGCCGGCGCGCTGCTTGGCGGCGGTGGGAGTTCGATGAAAGGCGCACTCGGCGGCGGCGTCATGGGACTGCTGGGGGCGATGGCCTACTCGGCCCTTAAAAAAGGCGGGCAGCCGCCCACCGAGGTGCCCACCGGGTTGCAGGAAACCCGAACCCCCGAACAAAAGCAGACCCTGGAGCGGGAGGCCGGGCTTATTTTTCAGGCTATGATCAATGCAGCCAAGGGCGACGGCCAGATCGACAAGGACGAAATCGACCGCATCATCGGCAGGCTCGGTGAAATGGGAATTGGCGGTAAAGCCCGGGCGTTTGTGATTGCCGAGATGCAAAAGGCGATGAACACCGATGCCTTGGTCAAGGCCGCTGCCGGCCGTCCGGGGCTGGGCGCCCAGCTCTACGCGGCCTCGCTGCTGGCGGTCGAGGTCGACACCCCGGCCGAGCGCGCCTATCTGGATGACCTTGGCAAGCGGCTGGGACTCAACGCGGAGACGATCTCGGCCTTGGAAGAAACCATCGGCATGCAGCGCGCCTGATCCTCCGCAGCATCGGGGCGGTGATGACGATTGATGGCTGGCCATCCCCCGCTGCTCTCGGTATTCAACCAAGAAACCGCAAAGGTTGAACCATGTTTATTCCTCTCGGTGACGACAACTCCGACCGCAGAATCCGCCCGCTTGTCAACCTGACCCTGATCGCGGTCAACCTGCTGGTCTTTTTCTTCCTGCAGGGCGTGGGCAGCAACCTGCCGTTCACCTATTCGCTGTCCACGGTGCCCCAGGAGATTCTCACCGGGCGCGACATCGTCACCGCCGAGCGGATCGTCCGGGACCCGGCCACCGGGGAACGCTTCCGAGTCCCCGGACTCGGGAAAACACCGCTGTCGGTTTACCTGACGCTTCTGACCTCCATGTTCATGCACGGCGGCCTTATGCACCTGCTGGGCAACATGCTCTACCTTCACATCTTCGGCGACAACATCGAGAACCTGATGGGGCACCGGCGCTACCTCGGCTTCTACCTCCTCTGCGGCGTGCTGGCCTCCCTGGCCCACGTCTTCACCAGCGCCGCCCTGAATGCCGACCTGCTTGTCCCCAGCCTGGGAGCTTCGGGAGCGATTTCCGGGGTTTTGGGTGGGTATTTTCTCCTGTTTCCGAAGCGGCGTGTGCGCGTGCTGGTTTTTCGTTTCATCACCGAGGTGCCGGCCCTGGTGGCCATCGGGGTGTGGTTTGCGTTTCAGCTGATCAGCTCGCTGGGCATGTTGGGCGGCGGCCCGGGAGACGGAGTGGCCTACGGCGCCCACATCGGCGGCTTCATCGCGGGATTGGTTCTCGTAAAATTTTTCCTGATCGGGCGGTATGAGAGCAAGGCGCGCCGGTTGCTTCATTGATCGCGAATCGCGCCTTGCCCTCCATTTGAAAGTTCAATCAAAGGCGGCTCAACATGCGGGAAAGGCACCGTCAGCCGGCGGGTGCAGGAGACACCGGAAATTTTCCGCAGCCTAGTTGGGACCCCCTGAATTCTACTGCAATCGGATGGTTTTCGGGATGAAAAATGAGAGAGTGGGCGGTCGATACGCCATGAAAAGTATTGAGTATCCGACTGCCTTGTAATATGAAGCCGAATCAAACGGATAGAAATCAGCCTGTGCGCCCGTAGCTCAGCTGGATAGAGCGCCGGACTTCGAATCCGTAGGCCGGGGGTTCGAATCCCTCCGGGCGCACCAATTAAATCGAGGGGTTGCAGTGATGGTGCTGTAGCCCCTTTTTCTTTTATCGGAATTTGCCCCACTATAGCCCCACCAAATTTTCGGGCCTGGATTCCCACCAGGGTTGGCAACCACTGATTTTTTGATCGCCCACCCCGGAGCTTCGCCTGCAGAACTAAACCCAGAATCTCCTTTCCCGGGACCACCCCGGGGGGGGGATACCCCCCCGTACCCCCCTCCCAAGATAGACGACCTGGCCGACCATTATCTATTTGGCGCACGCAATTTTTCGCGAAATTCCCGGATGCGTGTGCGATCGCCACTCGAATCGAAGCAGGCTTACCCAGTAGACGATGGGGTATGTCGTCCACAGCGCACAGCCCAACCACAGTGAGATCTGCATGATCGTCCCCCGGGAAGCCTTCAAGGCTTCCCGGGGAGCAACTTCTCAGGCGATTTCCAATCAAAGGGGGTCTGGGAATAGGGGCCCTGGTTATAGGGGGCCAGGTATAGGGGGCCGGGGCGTAGCCCCGGGGGATGGGCCTGATCCGGGACACTGTCCAGGGACAGCGCGTTTAGAAGCTCGCCTGCCGGAGCCCTTTCCGTTGCTGCTTCACTTTGGGCGGATGCGCCCTGGTAGTAGTGCCAGGCCGCCGCGGCGATATCGATGGGCGCAGGCATGCCTGGAACTTTGGCCAGAAAGCGAAGGGCGCCCCATCACGCTTCACGGATAGACAATCCCTTTTTTTTCAAGCACCCGCGGCAAGTCAAGATCATTACCTCGGGGTTCACCCTTGCCGGACGCGCGGCCGCTTAGCGGCATGCCGAATTGGGGTCTGACTGCCGCGGCTCGGGGAGGCGATGGCGACGCCGGAACCTTTGCAATCCAACATCAAATCTGGTATCGGGAAACAATAGCGGCTCACTTCCATCGATCGCCTCTCCTTTGCCTTGCAGCTGCGTACCCATACGAGATCCCTTCCTTTTCTTTTTCGTCCTGCGCAGCCGCACCCATTCGCGCTGGGGACGACGGCAAATGGACACCCCAACAGTAGTGGTCGCCAATGAGCGTTTTCATCAGCTACAGCTCCCAGGATAAGGAATTTGTCCGGCGTCTCGCCCACGATCTTAACAGCCGTGGGAATTGGGTCTGGTTCGGCTCGGGTAAAAGAAGCTGCCATGACTCAAATTCCGCATCAGAGAATGACTCAAATTTTAGCGGTCTTTGATTAATTTTTTGCCTCCTGATCGGCGTTGTTTCTCCAACTCTCGAATTCCCCAGGGGCCCTAAAATGACGGACATCTTCATCAGCTATCGACGTACCGACGCTGCCGGTCACGCGCGAGCCCTGCACCGGGATCTCTGCCTGCGCTTCCCGCCAGAGAGGATCTTTTTTGACCGGGAGAGCATCAAATCCGGCGAAAAATTCCACGAGCGAATCCGCGCCGCCGTCACGGCGTGCCAGGTGCTCCTGGCCCTGATCGGCCCGGACTGGCTAAAGGCCCAAGGGCCTGACGGCAGCCGCCGCCTGGACGATCCGGAGGATGTGGTGCGGGGGGAGATCGCTCTCGCCCTTCGCCTGAATAAGCCAGTTATCCCGGTCCTCTTCGACGACGTCCCGATACCCAGGCCCGATGATTTGCCCGAGCCCATCAAACCCCTGGCTGGGTGCGACCTCCTGAACCTGCGGGGCAAGACCTATGAGTACGACGTCCAGCTAAACGAGTTGGTGCGGCTTTTGGCGAAGGTGCCCGGCACGCCTGGTTCTATCGAGGCCCTGAAAGAGGCCGAAGCTGCGTTCAGGCGGCGGGTCCGGAAGCGGTTCACGGAGGATGCTCCTTACTACATTGTCCTTTCTGGTGAAACCACCGAAAGGACCGATTCCCCGAAGGACCCCCGGGCCCCGCGCTCGGCGTGCCGCCGCCGACAGCGCATGACGGCCGAATACTGCGAGTGGATCCAGGAGGGACGTGACATCGTAAGGGTCAAGCTGGACAGCCTGCGGGAGGCCGCGGACAAGTACCCCTGCGTGATCCTGCTCGGCGAGCCGGGCTGCGGTAAGACCACCGCTCTGGAGCATCTCGCCTACGAGTTGGCCGACGAGACCGGCCCCCTGCCGCTTGTGCTGCGTTTGAGCGAGTTCGCACCGGGGATGACCCTCGAGGACTTTATCGTGGCTGGCTGGTCAGGCCCGGAAGACGCGAACCACTGGGCGGCGCCCGAGCTGGCCGCAAACCTCACGAACTATCTTCAGCGCGGCCAGCTTTTTTGCCTCTTCGACGCCCTAAACGAAATGCCCCACACCGGCTACGCGGATTGCGTCCATGCCCTTCGCCGCTTCATCAACACTTGGGCGCCAAAGGGCAATCGCTTCATGGTCTCCTGCCGTGTCCTGGACTACGGCGAGGAGCTCTCCGGCTTGCAGCGGGTCGAGATTCAGCTTCTGCGCGAGGGCCAGGTCGTGGAATTCGCCAAACGGGAGCTGCCCGGCACCTGGGAGGCCTTTCTGGAGGAGTTCAAAAAAGAAGGGGATGGCGAGCGCAGTCTGCTCAAACTGGCCCGCAACCCCTACATGCTGACGGTGATGATCGACGTATTCGCCCAAGACGGCCGCCTGGGGGAAACCCGGGCAGCCCTGATGAGCCGCTTTACCGAGATCCTGATGAACTGGTGCAAGCAGAAGTGCCCCGCCGACGAGTGGCTGGATCCCGATGTGCAGCGGGCCGCCCTTGCCGTGATGGCGTTTGAAGTCCAGGACCGGGCCGGCTTCGGAACGTTGATTGAGACCCCACTGGCCCGGGCGGTCATGCCGGAGACGGTGCAGCCCGAACCGAAATGGCCGGCGCGGCCATCCCCGCCTGATCAGGTGCTGAAGCTTGCGGCATCGGCAAA
>JAJDNY010000070.1 GCA_022340425.1 Desulfobacteraceae bacterium
TTTTCTCCCTTCCCCGGAGGATTTGGCTTTGAAGGACGAGACGGTGAAGGTGACGATCGCCCTCAGCAGGAGAAGCGTTGAATTTTTCAAAAAAGCGGCCAAAAAATACAACACGCAATATCAAAAAATGATCCGAAGACTGCTCGATGAATACACTGCACATTCAATCCGGATAACCAACCGGAAACTGTCCGTTACAACCGAGTGATCCAAGCGGTACCCCCCCAACCAACGCCTCAAGGGCCGGACAGATCAAATGGGAAATAACTAGGACTTGAGATGCGACCCCTTATCGGACCCAAAATACTGGTTACAGGCGCATCCGGTTTTATCGGGTGCGAGGTGTCACGGCGCCTGACGCTGAAAGATTGTCGGCCGCGGTTCATGGTGCGCGACCTGCTTCAGGATCGCTGCGTGATCAGGCACCCGGAGATCGAAATGGTGATCGGCGACCTCCAGGACACCCGGAGCCTCGATCAGGCGGTAAAAGGGGTGGATGCCGTCATTCACCTCGGAGCGAAAGCCACCTTCGAATCTTACGAATCCCTGAAACCCACGATATTTGACGGATCCGTGGCCCTCATGCAAGCGGCCGCCAAGCATGGCGTAAAAACCTTCGTCTACAGCTCGTCGCTTCTTGTCTACGGGGACAACCGCGCGCAGGTGGATGAAGAAACCGTTCCCAGACCGGTGCTGGATTACGGCCGCGTCAAGCGCGACACGGAAAGGGAGCTGGCCGTGATTGCGGCTTCCGCAGGCATCACCTTTTCGGCCATCCGGCTGCCGCATGTCTACGGCGCGATGGACCTTTATTTTCAGCAAATTCGAAGGGGGCTTCTCATTTTGCCGGGGCTGGGCAAGAACATCTTTTCCCACCTGCACGTCACCGATGCCGCGGAATTGCTGATCGCGTGCGCCCAGCAGGGCTATCGCGGCATCTTGCCCGTGGCGGACGACCTGCCGGCAACCTGGTCCGCATTCCTGGCCCTGGTGCGACGTCACCATGCCGGCGCCCGGGTGCTGGTGCTTCCCCAGTGGCTGGCCCTTGCGGCCGCTTACGCAGTGACACCGGTGCGCCGTTTCCGCCCTCACCCCGGCCTCGAGACACCGGGCGCCATCCGCAGCTACAACTGCAATATTGCCGTCAAACCAGGGCTGGTGTTCAAGGATCTGGGGATTTCCTTGTCCTTTCCGACGATCCATGACGGGGTGCCGGCAGTTGCGAAAGACTCCCTGCTGCTGAAGAATCTGTTGACCCCTTGAGGTGGGTTTTGCCAAGGGGAGATCGAGGAGAGGTGGCCAACCCCTATTTGGGGTTCAACATCGGCTCAACCAACCCAGTGGCAACCTCTTTGATTTTTAAGCGATGAAAGCATTTGGCCCGATCAGCCGCCGCCGTCAACCTCCCATCCCGACAGTGAAAGGCCCCCCATGGCGCAACCCTACGACATAGCCCTCAAACTGCTCGCCGCACTGGCGATCGGTCTTTTGATCGGCATCGAGCGGGGCTGGAGCGAACGGGAGGAGAGCGCATTGCCGGCATCCGCACCTTCAGCCTGATCGAACTGTTGGGGGGGCGTCCTGGCGCTGCTCAAGCGCGAGGCGAACCATTGGCTGATGCCCGTCGCCTTTCTTGCGGTTTCAGGGTTGATTGTCAGCGCCCACGTGATGGATGTGCGTCAAAACTAAGGATGCGAGGACCACGACGGCCTTTGCCATGCTGCTGACCTTCGCCCTGGCAGCGTGGGCGGAAATGAAGGCGCCTACGCGCTTTCGGTGATCTCGGGGTTCGTGGATGTGGATGCGATCACCCTGTCGCTTTCCGGGTCGGCCACATATGACCTGGGCGCCGAAGTCGCCGCCATGGGCATCGTTCTCGCCGCTGCAAGCAATACCCTGGTCAAGGGGCTCATTTTCGCTTTCATCACCGGGTTCAGGGACACCATCCGACTGCCCGTGTTTCTTTTGGCCGCGATCCTGCCGGGTTTGCTGATGGCCTTCTATTTGCTGTAGCTGATTTTGGGCGGGCTATACCGGCGGCTGGGAAAACGCGCCTTTTCATGACGACTGATCGCCGGCCTTTGCGTGCGGCGCCAGGGGGATGCCCCAGCGCTTCATGAACTTCCAGACGGCGGTGCGGCTGTAGCCGCTGCGGCGCCCCACCTCGGCCTTGTTCCAGTCGCAAGCCGCCAACAGACCGAGCAGCCGCTCCCGGTCGAGGGGGGTCCGGCCCGCCCGGGGCAGCGGCCCAACCGCCGCAGCCGGGTCTGGCGCACGATGTCCGGCCCGGATCTCGACGGGCAGGTCGGCCAGGGCGATCTCCGGGCCGCGGCAGAGCACAAACCCGTGCTCGATGGCGTTTTCGAGCTCCCGCACGTTGCCACGCCAGGGCCAGGCCAACAGGGCCCGCAGGGCCTCGGGGGCCAGCGCGGCGACGGACTTGCCGGTGCGACGGTTGAACTTGGCGCGGAAATGGTCGACCAAGAGCGGAATGTCCTCCCGGCGCTCCCGCAGCGGCGGGATGTGGATCGGGAAGACCTTGATGCGGTAGTAGAGGTCCTGCCGAAAGCTTCCGTCCGCTACCTGACGGACCAGATCCCGGTGGGTTGCCGCGATCACCCGGATATCGACCTTCCTGCGTTTGGAATCGCCCACCCGTTGGATTTCCCGCTCCTGCAGCACCCTGAGCAGCTTGACCTGGATAAAGGGGCTGATGTCGCCGATCTCGTCGAGAAAGAGGGTGCCCCCCTCGGCCTCCTCGAAGCGGCCGACGCGGCTGCGGCTGGCACCGGTGAAAGCCCCGGCCACATGGCCGAAAAGCTCGCTTTCCAGCAGGGACTCGGACAGCGCGCTGCAGTTGACCGCCACGAAAGGCCGCCCGGTCCGCCGGCTGTGGTGGTGGATGGCGCCCG
The DNA here is from genome assembly GCA_022340425.1 of Desulfobacteraceae bacterium. Lineage (NCBI taxonomy): Bacteria > Pseudomonadati > Thermodesulfobacteriota > Desulfobacteria > Desulfobacterales > Desulfobacteraceae > Desulfobacteraceae bacterium. The sequence goes on from JAJDNY010000070.1 coordinate 2,913, forward strand.
CCACGAGCTCCTTGCCGGTTCCGCTCTCCCCGGAGATCAACACCGTGGCGTCGCTGGCGGCGGCCAGCTGCACGGCGTCGAAGACGTCCTGCATGCCCGCGCTCTTGCCCACGAGGTTGGCCAGGCGGTGCCGCTCGCCCAGACGCCGGCGCGCCGCTTCCACCTGCCGCTCCACCGCCTTGAGGCGGGTCAGGTCGGTCACCGTCTCCACCACGCCCAGCAGCCGTCCCTCGGGGTCCCGCACCACCCGGGCGTTTTTCAGGACGGGCACGTCGTGGCCGTCCCGATGCCGCAGCGCGCACTCCTTGGCATCCACCTTGCCGTAGGCGAAGATGCCGCAGTCGGCCATGCCGTTGGGGCACTCATTGCGCAGGCAGCGGTTGAAGTTCAACACCTGGCAGCTTCTGCCGATCACCTCCTCGGCCCTGAAGCCGGTGATGCGCTCCATGGCGGGGTTCCAGAGGGTGATGCGGCCGGCCTCGTCCAGGGTGAAGACGCCCTCGGCCATGGCATCGATCATGAGGTCGGCGAATGTGGGTTCCACTCGGGTCATGGTCGCGTTCCCCCGGGTTCAAAAGTAGCGTTACAAAAACCGTTACCGTTAACTAAGTAACGTATGCAGCCGGTGTCAAGAAATTTTTGCCCCAACCGTAACAGCTCAACAATTCAAGCTGTTACACAGGAAATGGGCGGCGGCGAAGATTCCGGCACGGGTTTTGGAGATCAGGTGACATCGTCGTTATCACCGCACCGCCAACCCCCGGAAAGGAAACCGCCATGTGGACGCTTTTGAAACGGATCAACCAGAACCTCGTGACCGCCATCCCCGTCATGATGGCCCTGGGCTTCGGCTACGGCATCCTGTGTGACCCCGCATTGCTGAAACGCCTGATCGTTCCCCTGACCTTCCTGATGGTCTACCCGATGATGGTCACCCTCAACCTCCGCCGGGTATTTTCCGGCGGCGACGGTCGCGCCCAGCTGCTCAGCCAGGCCATCAATTTCGCCATCATCCCTTTTCTGGCTTACGGCGCCGGGCGCCTCTTTTTCCCGCAGCAGCCCTATATGGCCCTCGGCCTGCTTCTGGCGGGCCTGGTGCCCACCAGCGGCATGACGATTTCCTGGACCGGCTTTGCCGGGGGCAACACCGCGGCCGCCGTCAAGATGACCGTCATCGGGCTTTCCCTGGGCTCCATCGCCACTCCCTTTTACGTCAAATTTCTGCTGGGGACGGCCATTGCGGTGGACCTCCTGGCCGTGGGGCAGCAGATCCTGGTGATCGTCTTCCTGCCCATGGCGCTCGGTTTTGCGACCCGGCAGGCCCTGATCCGGCGCTTCGGCCAGCAGGGGTTTCAGACGCGGCTGGCCCCCCGCTTTCCCGGGCTATCCACCCTGGGGGTTCTGGGAATCGTGTTTGTGGCGATGGCCCTCAAGGCCCGCGCCATCGCCGGTGCGCCCGACCTGCTTCTGGCGATTCTGGCACCCCTGGCCCTGGTGTACGCGGCCAACTACCTCCTGAGCACCTTCCTCGGCCGGCTGCTGCTCCCCCGCGAGGACGCCATCGCGATGGTCTACGGCACGGTCATGCGCAATCTGTCCATCGCGCTGGCCATCGCCATCAACGCCTTCGGCCCCCAGGGCTCGACGGCGGCCCTGGTGGTGGCCATGGCCTACGTCATCCAGGTCCAGTCGGCGGCCTGGTACGTCAAATTCACCGACCGCATCTACGGCGCCCGCGCGGTTGCCGCCGCGGTCTGAAAACCGGCCGGCGACCGTCCGGAAGCGCAATCTCACATCACCCGACATTCACAAAGGAGAGCAACCATGGCATTGGCAACGGTGCTTCAAAAAGAGAGCGACAAGAGCGTCCCGGCGTTCGTGGCGTCCCTGAAAAACGCCGCGGCTGAGAAGGGCTTCATCGTCAACAACCCGGGCAATATGGACATGGCCGGGGCTTTCGCCGACCACGGCGTAGCGGTGGAGGCGGGGTTCGATCTGCACATGATCCAGATCTGCAAACCCGACAAGGCCGCCCACAGCCTCTGCCGCAATCCGGAGCGGGCCGTGCTGATGCCCAAGTTCGTGATGGCGTTCTCCCGGGGCGGCAGGACCCAGGTGCGTTTTTTACGCTACAGCCCTGAGATGATCCAGGCGCTGGTGGACGATCCGGAGTTCGCCGGCTCCCTGGAGCAAAGCTACCAGGCGATTTCCAGCATGATCGCCGCCGCCCTCTGATGGACCCGGCCCCCGGGGCGCCCCAGGGGGTGCCCCGGGAAGATTTTCCCCCGCCCTTCCCCGCGGCCTAAAGCCTGAAAAGAAAACGGCAGGCCCGCTGAAGGCTTTTGGCCTGCATGCGCTTCATCATCCAGACCTCCGCCACCCGTTTGCTCAAAAAACCCATGGTGGGAAAGGAGTGCTGCAGCAGCATGACGTCGTGCAGACGGATTTTTTTCTGGATCGCCAGCGCCCACTCATTGATCATTTCCCCCGAGCCTTCACCGACGATCGTGGCAGCGTATATTTTCCCGGACGCGCCTGCCAGCACGCGCAGGAAGCCCACATCGACCTTTTCGGCGATGGCCGCACCGTAATCCGCGTAGCGCACCTCAAGCGCCTCGAACTTGACGCCGCGGGCGAGCAGCTCCGCTTCCCGGGGCCCGACCTGGGAGATCTGGGGGTCGGTAAAGGTCGTCCACGGCACGACGAACCTGCGGAAATCCTGCTTCAGCGGCCACGGCAGCATACCGTTGAGCAGCCCGATCATCCCCTGGTGCATCGCGGCATGCGAAAACTGCCGGTAGCCGTTGCAATCGCCGCAGGCGTAAATGTGGGGCCGCGAGGTCCGTAGGTAGCGGTTCACGGTGATGCCTTTTTCCGAAAAGCGCACGCCGGCCCGATCCAGCGACAACGACCCGAAATCCATCCGCCGCCCCGCAGCCGCCAGCAGCCGCGCGCCCGACAGGGTTTCGCCGCGATCGGTGTGCAGCACAACCCGCCCGTCAACCTGTTCCAGCCGCTGCGACTTGCGTTCGGTCAAAACATCGATGCCCTCTTTCTCGAAGGTTCCCTGGAGGATCTCCGACACCCCGCGAAACTCGCGCCACAGCAAGCGCGGGCCGCGGACCACCAGGGTGACTTTGCTACCCAGGCGACCGAAGGCCTGGGCCATTTCGCAGGCAATCGCGCCCCCGCCGATGATGATCAGGCTTTCGGGCACGGCCTCCAGTTTGAACAGGTTTTCGTTGGTCAGGCAATCCACCGTTTCGATGCCCGGGATCGCGGGCATTTGCGGGCGCGTGCCGACGCAGATGAAGATCTTTTTCGCCCGGTAGCTTTCCCCCGCTACGGCCACGGTGTGCGGATCCACAAACCGGGCCGGACCCTTCTGGTAGACCAGGTGGGTTTTGGCGAAGAGTCCCATGGTTTTCTTTTGGCTGATGAAATCCAGGCTTTCCTGGATGCGCCGAAACGGCTGCAGCACCGCCGGCTTGGGCGCCGCCTCCAATTCCATGTCGGCCAGCTTGTCGAAGGCGCTGCGGATTTTGGCCATCCGCAAGAGCGCCTTGCTGGGGATGCAGCCGACGTTCATGCATTCACCGCCGACCGCCCTTTCCTCGATGGCGCAGACCTTGAGCCCCATCTCCGAGGCCATGACCGAAACCGCCATCCCCGCCGGGCCCAGCCCGATGCAGATCAGATCGTAATCGTAGCGCACCGCTTCACCTCCTAATGAACACAGACCAAGTGGAGTTGCAACTCCCGCTCTATTAACGGGATGCCTGGCAAAGTTGCTTTTCGCTGGACAACGGACCATTTTTTTGATAGAGCCACGATAGCGAAAGGAGTATGATATGCCAACCATGAGCAAGCCGCAAAGATTTTGTGGACGGGATTTCGACGCCGACGAGGTGGGGATGATCCGGGAGATCGTCACCACCTGCGGCGGGATCAGCCGCCGCGAGCTGGCCCATACGGTCTGCGAGCTGCTGGAGTGGAAACGCCCGGGGGGCGGACTCAAGGCCCGGGAGTGCCTGGATCTCCTGGAACTCCTGGAAGCCAAGGGCTTTCTCAGGCTTCCGGGAAAAAGACACACCGGCTACAATGGCCCCCAGAAGCGCATCGCCGCGGTCCCGCCCGCGGCGCCGCACAGCACCCTGGTCGGCAGCGTGGAGCAATTCGCGCCCCTGGCGGTGGAGCAGGTGGAAACCCGGGAGCAGCGGGACCTGTTTCGGGATCTGCTCAGTCGCTACCACTACCTGGGGTATGCGATGCCCTTCGGGGCACGGCTTCAATACCTGGTCTTCGCCAGCCGGCCCCGGCGCGAAGTTCTCGGATGCGTCCAGTTTTCCAGTCCCGCCTGGCGGATGAAGGCCCGCGACCAATGGATCGGTTGGGACGACGCACGCCGTGCGGCCGGTCTGCAGCAGATCGTCAACAACAGCCGGCTGCTGGTGCTGGCGCAGATCCACAACCTGGCCAGCGCCATGCTGGCCCGCACCCTGCGCCGGCTGCCGGCCGACTGGCAGCGGCAATACGGGATCACGCCCCTTTTGGTGGAGACCCTGGTGGACCGCAAGCGCTTTCACGGCGGGTGCTACCGGGCGGCCAACTGGATAGAGTTGGGTGAGACCAGCGGCCGCGGGCGGATGGACCGGGCCAACGAACGCCACGGCGCGGCGGTGAAGACCATCCTGGTCTACCCGCTGGTCAAGAATGCCGCCCGCCGGATCAGGGACGGAAGCTGAAGGGCCGGGGCTGGCCAGCAGCGTTATTCGGGCGAGTGCCCGGGTGCAAATGAAACCGGGAAAGGCAAGCCATCATGAAAAAATTCGGCATGATTTTGGGCGGGGTCGTCCTTGTGGTCCTGTTGCTGTTTGGCTGGTGGCTCTTCAGCCGCCCCGAGCGCGGCACCACCGGCTCGGTGGACACCCAGTTCCGCTGGCTGGGCCCCAACGACAAGATCGTGGTGGACGGCTTCGACGACCCCAAGGTCCAGGGCGTCGCCTGCCACATCGCCCGCGCCCAAACCGGCGGGATCAAGGGTGAGTTGGGCGTCGCCGAGGACACCAGCGATGCCAGCATCGCCTGTCGCCAGGTCGGCCCGATCAAAATCCTCGGTGAACTCAGGGACGGCGAGCGCGTCTTTGACGAACGTCGCAGCTTCGTCTTCAAAAAACTTCAGGTGGTCCGCTTCCTTGACCGCGAGCGCAATGTGCTGGTTTATATTGCCTACAGCGACCGCGTCATCGCGGGCAGCCCGCAAAACAGCATCAGCACCGTGCCGATCATGGGCTGGCCGGCACCCTGATTTGAAAATCCGGCCGAGATCCGCCGGCCGGTGCTGACATTCCGTCCCAAGGAGGCGAACCAGATGACCCTGAACCTGGATGCCGTCGGCAAAACGATCGGCCCGTTGACCAAAACCTACGACTGGCCGGATGCCGTGCTCTACGCCCTGGGGGTGGGGGCCGGCTTCGAGGATCTCGAATACTGCTACGAAAAGCGCCTCAAGGTCCTGCCGAGTTTCTCGATCGCCGCGGTTTTTAATTTTCTGACCCACGCCGGCACGGCCGCCAACGTCAACCCGCTGGGCGTGCTGCACGGCGAGCAGGAGTTGATCTTCCACAACCCGATCCCCGCCGCGGGCACCCTCACCACCACCGGCCGGATCACCCACTTTTTCGACAAGGGCAAGGACAAGGGCGCCCTGGTGGTGGCCGAAAGCGAGACCGAGCACGACGGCGGAAAGCGGCTTTTTACCAGCCGGGCGACCATCTTCGCCCGCCTGGACGGCGGCTTCGGCGGCTTAAACGCCCCCAAAAACCAAGTCGTTTTCCCGGAGCGGGCCCCCGATTTTACGGTCACGGCGCGTCCCACCGAAAACCAGCCACTGCTCTACCGCCTCTCGGGGGATCTCTTCGCCCTGCATGTGGATCCGCCGTTTGCGCGCGCGGCCGGTTTCCAAAAACCCATCATGCACGGCCTGTGCACCCACGGCTTCGCCTGCCGGGCGCTAATCGCCAGCCTGGTGCCGGGCGCCCCCGAAAAGGCCCGGCGCATGGCCTGCCGCTTTTCACGCCCGCTCTACCCCGGCACCCCCATCGAAACCCTGATCTGGCAGACCGCCGAGGGGCTGGCGCTCTGGAAAACGATCGACGCCCAAAGCGGCGCGGCGGTGATTACCAACGGCGTTTTCGAATACGGCCCCATCTCCTGAAACCAGAGACCTAAAAATCCGCCGGATGCCGTCCACCGCCCCATCGTCGGCTTGGGCGAGGAGGCCGGCATGGGAATCGTTGCTTTTCTTGTCCGGACAAGAAAAGCAACCAAAAGAAGCCGCCCGCGTCCCGGGGCCCTGCGGGCTGCCCTGCGCTTCTCGCAGCCGGCGGGCCCTGTGGAGCTCGCTTGCGCTCAAGCAGCCACAGGGCCTTTATCGCCGGCTGCTGCGATGCTCGGCCCGGGACAATGGGGGGATTCCCGTTTTCAGGGTGAGGGTTGCAGGCGCAGCGCAACTTTGAAAAGGGGCATTAAACCAGACCGCAGCCATGGTTGAAGGAAAAGCGCCACTATCCGAAAAATCGCAGCTCACCTGCTGCTGAGGTTGCGTCAAAGGCCCCAGTTCAAGGCGCGCAAGCCGCGGGGGGCGAGGCGTACGCCGCTACGCCGCAGCCATCACG
>JAJDNY010000071.1 GCA_022340425.1 Desulfobacteraceae bacterium
AGATTGGACTTTTTGCGGAACCGTCAAAATTTGGGAGGGCGGTGTAGAAAGTTCAAGTTACGCCGCCCTCCAAACGGGGGGTTTGGCGCTTTCCGGGTGCTGGCCGCCTTACCATTGGGGAGATACCAAAAAGAATGGCGAAAATTTCAATCGAACAGGCAATCAAAGACATACGCGACGGCAGGATGGTGATTCTGGTGGATGACGAAGACCGGGAAAACGAGGGCGATCTCACCATGGCCGCCGAAAAGGTCACCCCGCAGGCCATCAACTTCATGGCCAAGTACGGGCGCGGGTTGATATGCCTCTCGATGACCGGCGAAAAGCTCGATTCCCTGGACCTGCCGCTGATGGTGGATCACAACACCTCGCAGTTTGAAACCGGTTTTACGGTCTCCATCGAGGCCCGCTGCGGGGTGACCACCGGGATCTCGGCGGCCGATCGCGCCACCACGATCCTGACCGCGGTGGCCGACGACGCCCGGCCCCAGGACCTGGTGCGGCCCGGGCATGTCTTTCCTCTGCGGGCGCGGGCCGGCGGGGTCATGGTGCGCGCCGGGCAGACCGAAGGCTCGGTGGATCTCGCGCGGCTTGCCGGCCTGAAGCCCGCCGGTGTGATCTGCGAGATCATGGATGAAGACGGCAACATGGCGCGCATGCCGTCCCTGGAGGCCTTCGGCGAAACCCACGGCATCGGGATTTGCACCATCGCCGATCTGATCGAATACCGGATGCGGACCGAGTCTTTCGTTCACCGTGCGGTCGAGGTCACCATCCCCACCGCGGTGGCCGGCGATTTCCGGGCCGTGGTGTACGAAAATGACGTCGAGGACCTGCAGCACATCGCCCTTATCAAGGGTGAGATCCGGCCGGAGCGGGCCGTCCTGGTGCGGGTGCACTCGGAGTGTCTGACCGGCGATATTTTCGGCTCCATGCGCTGCGACTGCGGCGACCAGCTGCGCCGGGCGATGCAGAAGATCGAACGCGAGGGCGAAGGCGTGCTGCTCTACATCCGCCAGGAGGGCCGGGGGATCGGGCTGGTCAACAAGCTCAAAGCATACGCGCTGCAGGACCAGGGGCTGGACACGGTGGAGGCCAACGAAGCGCTGGGCTTCAAGCCCGATCTGCGTAACTACGGCATCGGCGCCCAGGTGCTGGTGGACCTGGGGGTGCGCAAAATGCGCCTGATGACCAACAACCCCAAAAAAATGGTCGGCCTCCAGGGCTACGGCCTGAGCATCGTCGAACAGGTGCCCATCGAGATCGAACCCAACGAGTACAACCGCTGCTACCTGGAGTGCAAAAAGCTCAAAATGGGCCATACCCTCAATTTCGACGTGAAACCCTGACCCCCATGGGGCGGCGGGATCCGTCACAGGACCCGGGAGGAGTGACATGCCGCACACAATCGAAGGCAAGCTTCGCGCCGACGGCAAGAAATTCGCACTGGTGGCCGGCCGGTTCAACGATTTCATCACCGACCGGCTGGTGGGGGGGGCCATGGATGCCCTGGTGCGCTGCGGGGCCAGCGAGACCGACGTCGACCTCGTCAAGGTGCCGGGTGCTTTCGAGATCCCCCTGGCGGCCAAAAAACTGGCCGAGAAGGGGCGCTACCAGGCGATTATCTGCCTGGGGGCCGTGATCCGCGGGTCCACGCCGCACTTCGACTATGTCAGCGCCGAGGTGTCCAAGGGCATCGCCGTCGTCTCCCTGGAGACGGGGGTTCCGGTGATCTTCGGGGTCCTCACCACCGACAGCATCGAGCAGGCCATCGAACGCGCCGGCACCAAGGCCGGCAACAAAGGCTGGAGCGCGGCCATGGCCGCGGTGGAGATGGTCAATCTGATGGAGGCCCTCGAGCAGGCCTGATGATCAGCAGCCGACGCAAAGCCCGGGAACTGGCCATGCAGACCCTCTTCTACCTGGACATGGGCGGGGTGGCGCCGGAAACGGCGGTGGCCATGTTTTGTCAAAACTTCAACCCGTCGCCCAAGTTCATGCCGTTTTACAAGACCCTGGTGGAAGGGGTGATCCACAAGAAAACGGAGATCGACGCCCTGATCGAACGCTTCTCCAGCAACTGGAAACTCAGCCGGATGTCCGGCGTGGATCGCAATGTGCTGCGCGTGGCGGTCTACGAAATGCTCTTCTGCGACGACATCCCGCCGAAAGTATCCATCAACGAGGCCATCGACGTGGGGAAAAAATACGGCAGCGAGGAATCCGGCGCGTTTATCAACGGGATCCTCGACAGCATTCACCTGGCGCTGAAAAAGCAGACGCCGGCCGACGCGGCCGGGGATAAAAGCCAAGCGGCGCCCAGCCCGGAACAGGAAACGCCATGAAAGATCGCAAAATACTTCTGACCGAAGACGAGATGCCCCGGCAGTGGTACAACATTCTGGCCGACATCAAGCTCAACCCGCCGCTGGGACCGGACGGAAACCCCGTCAAACCCGAAGACCTGGCGCCGGTGTTTCCGATGAACCTGATCGAGCAGGAGGTCAGCAGCGAACGCTGGATCGAGATCCCCGAAGCGGTGCAGTCGGTTTACCGCATCTGGCGCCCCTCACCCCTGGTGCGCGCGCTTTCCCTGGAAAAGGCGCTGGACACCCCGGCGCGGATCTATTTCAAAAACGAGAGTGTCAGCCCGCCGGGCAGCCACAAGCCCAACACCGCCGTCCCCCAGGCCTACTACAACAAGGTGGCCGGCATGGAGCGCATGACCACCGAGACCGGGGCCGGGCAGTGGGGCTGTGCCCTGTCGTTTGCCTGCGCGCAGTTCGGGCTGGAGTGCAAGGTCTTCATGGTGCGGGTGAGCTTTGATCAGAAACCCTACCGCAAATCCATGATGGAGGTCTGGAACGGCCGCTGTGTGGCCAGCCCCAGCACCGAAACCCGGGCCGGCCGGGAGATCCTGGCCAAATTCCCGGACACCCCCGGCAGCCTGGGGATCGCCATCAGTGAGGCCATCGAGGCCGCCGTGAGCGACCCCAGCGGCAAGACCCGCTACTCTCTGGGCAGCGTGCTCAACCACGTCATGCTCCACCAGACCATCATCGGGCTGGAGGCCAAGCTGCAGCTGGCCAAGGTCGGCGACTACCCCGATGTGATCATCGGCTGCGCCGGCGGCGGCAGCAATTTCGCCGGGCTGGCCTTCCCGTTCGTGCTGGACAAGATCAACGGCAAGGCCATCGAGATTTACCCGGTGGAGCCGGCGGCCTGCCCGACCCTCACCAAGGCGCCCTTCGTCTACGACCACGGCGACACGGCCGGCTACACGCCGCTTCTGCCGATGCACAGCCTGGGGCACAGCTTCATGCCGCCGCCGCTGCACGCCGGCGGGCTGCGCTACCACGGCATGGCACCGACGGTGAGCCAGCTGGTGGACGAGGGCCTGCTGACGCCCAAATCGGTCAACCAGCTGGAATCCTACGCGGCCGGCATAATCCTGGCCCGCAGCGAGGGCATCATCCCGGCCCCGGAAACCAACCACGCCCTGGCCACCGTGATCGACGAGGCCCGCAAGGCCAAGGAGGAGGGCCGCGAAAAGGTCATCCTCTTCAATTGGAGCGGCCACGGTCTGCTGGATCTGGGGGCCTACGAGAAATTCCTGGCCGGGCAGCTCAGCAATTTCGAACTGCCCGAAGGGGTCATCGCCGATTCGGAAAAAGTGTTTGCCAATTACCCCAAGCCGGCACACCTCAAGCGGGGCTGATCCAAAGGAGCCTGTCAGTGGATCGACGCTGGGACGACTGTGAACGGCGCTGCCCGCGCCTGGGCGGGCCGGTGACCTTCGCCTACTGCCGCGACCACGGCGGCGACCGCCCCGGTGCGCCCTGCGGCAAGCTCCTCGACTGCTGGTGGGAAACCTTCGACGTCGCGGCCTATCTGCGGGCCAACTTGCCGGCCGAAACGGTTGCACGGCTGATGCGCCGGGAGGCGCGGCCCAAGATCCACAGCCTGCTGGAAATGATTGCCCGGGCCCGACAGAACCCGGACGACTGAACCCAAAGGGAGGAACCCGTGATCATCAAGCAACTGACCGTTGGACCGATCATGGCCAACTGCTTCATTCTGGGCTGCGAGCGGACCCGTCAGGCGGCGGTCATCGACCCCGGCGATGAAACCGACAAGGTCCTGATGTCCCTGGCGGCTGAAAAACTGACCCTCAAGTACATTCTCAACACCCACGGCCATTTCGACCATGTCGGCGGCAACCGGCAGCTCAAGGACGCCACCGGCGCCGAACTGCTGATTCACCCCGCGGACGCGGCGATGCTGGCCCAGCTGTCGGCTAGCGCCGCGGCCTTTGGTCTGTCGGCGCAGAATTCGCCGCCCCCCGACCGCCCCCTGGCCGAGGGCGACACCGTCACCTTCGGGGATATCGCCCTCACCGTGCTGCACACCCCGGGACACACCCCCGGGGGGGTCTCCTTCCACACCGACCGCTGCGTATTCGTCGGTGACGCCCTTTTCTACGGCTCCATCGGCCGCACCGATTTTCCCGGCGGCGACTATGACACCCTGATCGCCAGCATCCGGACCAAGCTCTTCACCCTCGATGACGACACCACGGTCTACACCGGCCACGGGCCGGCCACGACCATCGGCCAGGAGAAGCGCAGCAACCCGTTCGTGCGCATGCGCTGACCGCGCCGCCCTGCCGCCCTGGCAGGGTTGATCCGCTTGTCGTCAGGGAGGCCGGCGCCATGCACCCGCCGCGTTCCGCCATTTTTTGCAAGCTGGGCAGCTGGGGGCGCCGGCTGCTGCGGCCGTTTTGCATCTCGCCCTCGACCCGGGCGTTTATCCGGGAGGCGCGCGCCACACCCGGCTACGGTCTGCTGGATTTCCTGCACGGCTACGTTTACGCCCGCTGGGTCTACCTGTATATCGGCATCGGCACCGGCGAGCACCGGGCGGTGCGGCTTTTCGGGTTTCTGGTACCCCTGTTGAAACGGCTGCTGCGCTTCAGGCCCCCTGAAAATCCCGCCAACCCGGCCGGCGGCGCCATCACCTTTGCCGACACCTACCACGGCAAGGTGGTCCCGCTGGAGGCCTCCCGGCAGCTGGTGACCATCGATCGACCCATCCGCCTGACCGGGCTCGAGCACGTGATCCCCTATCCTCTGGCCCGCGACATCGTGATCCAGAACCCGGATCGCATCGCTCTGATGGAATGCCCCTGCCGCAGTTCGCGCCCCAACCCCTGCCTGCCGCTGGACGTTTGTTTGATCGTCGGTGAGCCGTTTGCCGGCTTTGCCATGGAGCATTATCCCCGGCGGGCTCGCTGGGTGGACGTTGCCGAGGCCGTGGCCGTTCTGAAAGCCGAGGCCCGGCGGGGGCATGTGCACCACGCCTTTTTCAAAGAGGCGCTCTTCGGGCGTTTTTACGCCATTTGCAACTGCTGCGCCTGCTGCTGCGGGGCCATGCAGGCCATGCGCAACGGGGTGCCGATGCTGGCCTCCTCCGGCTATGTCAGCCGGCTGGAGGCCGCACGCTGCGTTCAATGCGGCCTCTGCGCCCAGCGCTGCCCCTTCGGGGCCATAGTCTGGGAGGAGGGCGCCTGCCCCGTCATCGATGCCGCGGTCTGCATGGGCTGCGGGGTGTGCGTCCAGCGCTGCGCCCGCAAGGCCCTCGATCTGGTGCGCGACCCGGCCAAACCCGCACCTCTGGAGTTGGACCGTCTGCTGGCCGAGGCCGAGCGCGCCGCGGGCCCTCCGGGGGCATTCTGACCCGCAAGCCCCCAGCGGGCCCCCGGGGCTTGTTTGGGCCGGGTTGTCCGTGCTATGCGGGGGGCTATGACAGATAACCACAAAAGGTTTTTTATCCGCTCCAAGGTCTGGATCGAGGACGAGGCCGGCAAGGTGATCTTCGGTTTGGGGCGCCTTCACATGCTGGAGGCCATACACCGCAGCGGCTCCATCCAGGCGGCGGCCAAAGAACTCAAGATGAGCTACCGCGCGGTTTGGGGGCGCATCAAGGCCACCGAGGAGCGCCTGGGGGCACCCCTGCTGGTGAAAAGCATCGGCGGGGCGGCGGGCGGCGGCTCGCAGCTGACACCCCTGGCGCTTCGGCTGGTGGCCCAGTTTCGGGAGCTGCACCGCAGCGTCGCCATCGATTCGGACGGGCTTTTCGAGCGTGTCTTTGCCGCGCAGCTGCGCCAGCCCTCCCGCTGAACC
>JAJDNY010000072.1 GCA_022340425.1 Desulfobacteraceae bacterium
CCCCGCCCGTCAACCACCCGCACCCACCGAGAGGATGCCGAGCTTCCATGCCGCCGCAGCCCATGCGCAAAAAAATCGGTCGGCTCCTTATCGTCTCAGGGCCGGTGATCCTGCTGGACCAGGCTTCCAAGGCGTTGGTCCTGAACACCATGCGGCTTTACGAATCGATTCCGGTGATCCCCGGCTTTTTCAACCTCACCCATATTCACAACCCCGGCGGGGCATTCGGTTTTTTGGCCGGCCAGAGTGTCGTCGTGCGCACCTTTTTCTTTCTGGTCGTTGCTTTTCTGGCCATGGGCTTGATCCTGCATTTTTACTTCAAAACGCCGCCCACACACCCCACTCTGAGTGCTGCCTTCGCGCTGATCTTCGGGGGCGCCGTGGGCAACCTGATCGATCGCCTGCGGTTTGGCAGGGTGGTCGATTTTTTCGATTTTTATATCGGTGCGCTGCACTGGCCGGCCTTCAATGTCGCCGACAGCGCCATCACCGTGGGCATCACCGTTTTTGTGCTGCACCTTGTGTTCAACCGCATGCCGGTTTAGCGCCCCGATGGCCTGCGGGCCCCGGTAAACCGGTCCGTGGCCCCAGGGGTTTTCGGGGGTTGCGCCCGCTCCGGATTACTCCCAGTTGCCCGGCTCCGCTTATGGCTGAAATCACCCACAGAGAGGTGGACGCTCACCTTCAAACCCGCTCCGGTAAAAAATCCGGCGAGGGGCTTGCACCGGTCTACCTGATTTTCGGTGAGGAGTTCATCTGTCAGTCCGTGTTTGAAAAAATTTTAGATGCGATCGTCCCGGCGGAGCGCAGAGAGCTGAACTGCGAACTGCTCGATGAGTCTCAGACCTCGGTCTTTGAACTTGTGGAAAGGCTCACCACCTATTCCATGATGCCGGGCCCGAAGGTTGTGGCCCTCCGGGATTCACGGATTTTCAGCGCCCGCGGCGATGCCGCCAAAATTCTGGCCAAGGCCCGGGCCGCCTACGAGGCCCGGGAAATGGAAAAAGCCGGGCGGGCCCTGGCTGCCTGTGCGGGGCTGCTGGCGCTTTCTTGGGAGGATCTGCGGGCTGACAACCGCAACCAGCTTTTGAAGCTCGACGATGCCCCGGGGGCCGACCACGCCTGGCTTGAGGCCCTGGTGGCCGATTGCCGGGAGCGCGGGACAGCCATTCCCACCGGCGCCGACGGCGCCGAGGTGCTCCAGCGGGCCGTCGAAAAGGGCTTCCCCCAAGGCAACCATCTCATTCTGACCTGCGATGGCGTCGATCGGCGGCGCAGCCTGTTCAAGGTCCTGCAGGAGCGGGGGGTGGTGGTGGACTGCAGCGTTCCCGGCGGCGAGCGCAAGGCGGACAAAACAGTTCAGGAGTCCCTTTTGCGGGAAACCCTGCAGCGGATCCTGGACAGCCACCAAAAGACCCTTGAGCCGGATGCCTACCGCTTTTTATGCGCCTTGACAGGCTTCGATCTGCGCGCGTTCAGCCAAAATCTGGAAAAGCTGGTGTTGTTTGTCGGCGAGCAACCGCAAATCACCCTCCAGGATGTGCAGCGGGTGGTCCGACGCAGCCGCAAAGACCCGATTTACCAGCTGACCAGTGCCGTTGCCGAGCGCAATCTCGAGGACGCCCTGTTCTATCTCGGCTCGCTTCTGGACGACAACTTTCACCCCCTGCAGCTGATGGCGGCCCTCGTCAATCAGGTTCGCAAACTCCTGCGGGCCAAGGCCTTTGCCACCAGCGAGGCGGGCCGCGTCTGGCAGGCCGGGATGGCCTATGGACAGTTTGCCAACAGCGTCGTGCCCGTGCTGCTGGCAGCGGATCAGGCGCTGGCGGCCGAGATAACGGCCTGGAACGAGAGTCTGGCCGATGCCGATCAGAAACCGGCGGCACAGGGCGCTGGAAAAATGAAAGCTGCCGCGGCCGCCACGGACCTGGTGCTGGTCAAAAATCCGCGCAGCCCTTTTCCGGTTTTCCAACTGCTGCTGCGAACCGCCAATTTTTCGCTGACCGAGCTGCTGCGTGCGGTTGAAATCCTAAACGCCCTGGACCTGCAGCTCAAAACCACCGCCCAGAACCCTAAACTCCTGATCGAGGCCGCTTTGCTGGGGATTTGCCGGCCGCCCGGTGCTGCAGCGGCCTCCAGGCGCCCTGGGGCCGTGGACGGCCGCGGCCCTCGAACTTCAGGTTGACCCGCCTATGCGCCGGACGCTTCCACAAGCGCTGCAGCCTGCGGGACGGCTGACTTCCGAAAAAGGACCCATTATGTCGAAGACCAAGATCGTTTGCACCATCGGGCCTGCCAGCGAAAGCGCGGATGTCCTCAAACGACTGATTCAGGCCGGGATGAATGTCGCACGGCTCAACTTCTCCCACGGCAGCCATGACGAACATCTCGAAAAGATAACCTGCATCCGGGCCATCTCGGCGGAGCTGAAAAAGCCGGTGGCCATTCTGCAGGACCTCTGCGGGCCCAAAATCCGCGTCGGCCGGGTGCGCAGCCCGGGCGTGCGGCTGGCCCCCGGCGAAACCGTGGTTCTGACCAGCGAGCAGTTCGAAGCCTCGGGCAACCGCATCTCGGTCTCCTATCGCGATCTGCCGCGCGAGGTGAAGCCTCAGGACCGGATTCTCCTGGCGGACGGGCTGATGGAACTCGTGGTGGTGGGCACCACCGAGACCGAGATTCTCTGCGATGTGATCACCGGGGGGGTCCTGACCTCCAACAAAGGCATCAACCTGCCGTCGGGCACCATCAAGGCGCCCGCCGTGACCCCCAAAGACGAGGCCGACCTGGCGTTTGGTCTGGCCAACGACGTCGACTATGTCGCCCTGTCGTTCGTCCGGACCGCGGCAGACGTCCGCAGCGTCAAATCGATGATCCGCAAGGCGGGCAAGGATACGCCGGTTATCGCCAAGATCGAAAAGCACGAGGCGCTCGACAATATCGAATCGATTGTGGAGAGCTCCGATGGCATCATGGTGGCCCGGGGGGATCTGGGGGTTGAAATCCCGCTGGAAAAAGTCCCCGAGATCCAGAAAATGCTGGTGCGCATCGCCAATACCACCGGCAAACCGGTCATCATCGCCACCCAGATGCTGCGCTCGATGGTCAATTCTCCGCGGCCGACCCGGGCCGAGGCCACCGACGTGGCCAATGCGGTGCTCGACGGGACCGATGCGGTGATGCTCTCCGAAGAGACCGCCAGCGGCAGCTACCCGGTCGCGGCGGTGGAGTTCATGGTGCGGATCACCGAAAATGCCGAAAAAAATTTTCCGCACAACAAGTACCTGCAGCTGATGCCCAAGAAGGACATTTCGGGTTCGGTAGCCTATGCTTCCTGCGTTCTCGCCGATCACCTCAATGCCCAGGCGATCGTGGCCACCACCCGCTCGGGGTTCACCGCCGCCCAGATTTCACGCTTCAAGCCCCGGCCGCCGATCATCGCCCTTTCGCCCGATATTCACACCATTCGACGGCTGACGCTTTTCTGGGGCTGCTGCCCCTTCCTGGAGGACGACTCGGTGGACACCGACGCGCGCCTGGAGGAGGCCTCCGCGGCGGCGCTTAAGTCGGGGATGGTGAGCCGGGGGGACTTGGTGGTGATCACCGCCGGCCATCCCGTGCGGGCCGCCGGCACCACCAACATGCTGAAGGTCAAAAAGCTATGAGAACCGAAGACCAATTCAAGGCGCCGAAGATTTGAAAGGGTCGCGGCGGCCGGGAGTCTGCGGCCGCAGCAGCGCTAAGCCGGCCCAAGCCTTTGAGGGGTATGACGGGGTAGGTGCGGCCGGGACCGGGGTCTGGCACGCCCCTTTGCAAGCGGGGCTTCAGAAACACAAAGGGGGCTGCGATTTGGATCGCAGCCCCCGGCTGTCTTTGGTAGGCGGTACTGGATTTGAACCAGTGACTTCTACCGTGTGAAGGTAGCACTCTCCCGCTGAGTTAACCGCCCGTATGATCGTTACGCGTCCACCATCTCCTTGAGTTCTTTGCCGACCTTGAAAAACGGCAGCCTTTTGGCGGGAACCGTTATCTTTTCGCCGGTTTTGGGATTTCGGCCGACGTAGGATTTGTATTCCTTGACCGTGAAGCTGGCAAACCCCCGGATTTCGACGCGTTCGTTCTCAATCAGGGACTCGGCGATGGAGTTGAAGAAGGTATCCACCACCCGTTCGGCGTCTTTGCGGCTGATATCGGCTTCGTCTTTCAAGGCGTTGATCAGGTCTGAGCGGTTCATGCAATCTCCTGAAAGGCGATTTTCCGCGGGCCGGGCCCATTGTGCAAAGGCGGGGTATTTATAAAGGCCCGGGGACCGTCAAGTCAAGAAATTTTTCAGCGCGGCGGGACAAAAAGGGGGTCATGAGGGGCCCTCTGCCTCGGTTGGCAGGGGTGGGTGGCCGAGTTCCTCGATCTCTTTGGGCGATGGCAGGTCTCTGAGGTCCTTCAGGTCGAAGAGTTCCAGAAACTGTTTGGTGGTGGCATAGATCAGGGGTCTGCCGGGGATCTCACGCCGCCCCAGCACGCGCACGAGTCTGCGATCCAGCAGCATCCGAAGAATGCCGCCGGAGTCGACGCCGCGGATCTGCTCGATCTCGTGGCGGATGATGGGCTGTTTGTAGGCGATGATCGCCAGCGTTTCCAGCGCCGCCCGGCTGAGGCGCACCGGGTTTGGCTGGAGCATCCTCTTGATGACCTCGCGGTACTGGGGCTGCGTCCTGAACTGATAGCCGCCGGCCACCTCGCGGATCACAAAGCCACCGTTGCGCTGGCTGTACTCCGCCGCCAGGCTTTGAAGCGCAGCACGGATCTCACGGCTGTCGGCCTCGGGCAGGAGCGCCTGGATGCGGTCCACCGCCAAGGGGGTGGCCGCCACCAGCAGCAGGCTTTCGATGATCGCTTTCAGGTTTTCCATCAAAGGTAATACAGGCGGATGATGCCGGTGGGCAGATGCTGGGTCACCCGGATCAGGCAGAGTTTGACCATTTCCAGTACCGCCAGAAAGGTGACGATGACGTCGCTTTTGTCGCTTTCCGGCACGAATAGCTCGCTGAAGGTGATCGACCCCTTGGCCTCCAATGCGTCCACGATCTCGCCGATGCGCTCTTTTATCGATATGCGCTCGGTGCTCAAGTCCACCTGATGATCCAGGGCGATGCTCTCCAGGATTCTCTGAAAGGCATCGATCAGTTCAAACAGCCCCACCTGAATCGTTTCGGCCTCCGGCTCGGGCCGGTCCCCGGCGGCATTCTGAGGGCGCACAAAGGTGTCCTCGCCCAGCAACTGCCGCCGGGCCAGTTCCTCGGCGGCCTGCTTCATCTGGAGATATTCCAGAAGGGGACGGGTGATTTCCAGCCGGGGGTCCTCATCGCCATCCGGGCTGTGCGCGGGCAGCAGGGTGAGAGATTTGATATGCGCCAGGGTGGCGGCCATCAGGAGAAATTCGCCTGCGAAGTCGATGTTCATGCGTTTCAGCCAGTCCAGATACTCCAGGTACTGCCGGGTGATCAGGGCGATGGGAATATCGGTGATGTCCACCTCATTTTTTCTGATGAGGTGAATCAACAGGTCCATGGGGCCTTCGAACACGTTTTCCAGCTTGACCTTGTAGGGATCCTCGGACATGGCAGCGGGTTACCCGACAGGCTGAATTCCGATGGCAGCCCGCAGCCGCTCCAGGAAAGGTTGGCTGTAGCGGCGGGCCTTGGCGGCGCCCGCCCGCAGGACGTTTTCAATGTGGCGCGGGTTTTCCAGAAGCGCATCGTAGCGCCTCCGGGGCTCCTCCAGGAGGGCGTTGAGGTACTCGAACAGCAGCTGCTTCATCTCGCCCCAGCCGATCCCCCGGGCATAGCGCTCCCTCAGCGCCGAGGATTCCGCGGGGGTGGCAAAGGCCTGGTAGATTTGAAAAAGGGTGCACTCCTCCGGATTTTTGGGCTCTTCCGGCGCCTGGGAGTTGGTTTTGATTTTCATGATCAGCTTGCGCAGTTTTTTTTCGTCCACAAAAAGCGGGATCGTGTTGTTGTAGCTCTTGCTCATCTTGCGACCGTCGAGGCCCGCTAATACCGCAGTTTTTTCATCCACCACGGCCTCCGGCAGGACGAAGTGCTCACCGAAAAGATGGTTGAAGCGCCCGGCGATGTCCCGGGCCATTTCCAGGTGCTGAATTTGGTCTTTGCCCACCGGGACTTTGTGGGCGTTGAACATCAGAATGTCGGCCGCCATCAGCACCGGGTAGCAGAAGAGCCCCATGCTGACGCCCTGGTCGGGGTCCCGCGACTGGTTGGCCTCGTTCTCGGCGACCGCCGCCTTGTAGGCATGGGCGCGGTTCAAGAGCCCCTTGGCGGCCACGCAGGACAGGATCCAGGTGAGCTCCATCACCTCGGGAATGTCGGACTGGCGGTAAAAAATCGAGGTCTCGGTATCCAGGCCCAGCGCCAGCCAGGCCGCGGCCACTTCCATGGTGCTGCGTTTTAGGCGTTCCGGGTCCTGGCACTTTACCAGGGCGTGATAGTCGGCGAGAAAATAGAAGGACTGGCTCGCGGGGTCCTGGCTGGCCTCGATGGCCGGCCGAATCGCGCCCACGTAGTTACCTAAATGCGGGCTGCCGGTGGTGGAAATACCCGTTAAAACGACTTGCTTGTTCATCGCTGGTTCCTAAGATTCGGGTTCATGGGGTTCGTGGGGTGCATGGCCGCCTTCGGGTGCGATGGGGGCGGCCCGATCTGCCGGGGGCGGTTTGGGTGTCGGCCGAAGACGGCGGGTCACGAAGGCACGCGCAAAGGCCAACTCTTCCTCCAGGGATTGCAGCCGGCCGTCCAAACGGGCCGCCAACACCGCCTGGAGGGTATCCCGGTATATCGGACCGGGCGCGACGCCCATTTTCTTGAGGTCTTGGCCGGACATCTCCACGGCGGTGTTCCGCAGTTGGGTGAAAAAAAGGGAGATGGCGCGTTTCACCTGCTTCGAGCGCGTAATGGCCATCAGGTAGAGCAGCGGTTCGGTTTTGAGACCCGAGAGCTGGTTGAAAATCTTGCTGTTCTTCAGTGGGGATTTGCGTTCCAGCCAGTAGAGGCAGCGGTCGGCTTCAAACCGGTCGCGGGTGAAAATTCTCTGGTAGCGGGGTGCCAGCTCCAGGCGGGTGCAGATTTCAGCCGTCGTGGCGGCGTCGCAGCTGCGGGTCAGTGCCAGAAAATAAACGGCCCACTTCATATAGGATTCCCCCAGGAAAAGCAAATCATACCAGGACAAAACGCCGGTAACGGCATTCAGATCGCTGATGAGCTCTTTGGTGAGCAGGATCGAGGGGTGAATCACCTTCAGGAGATCGAAGTCGTTGAGACGCACCACCGCCGGCGCGGGGGTTTCTTCTTGCAGGATCTGGCGCAGCTCCGCGAAGACCCGCCGGCCGCTGAGGCGGCTGAAAAAATCCATTTTGACGGCGTTTTGAATCAGCCCCGCGGTCAGCTTGCCGATGGAAAACCCGAAACGCTGCTCGAAGCGGATCGCCCTGAAAACACGGGTGGGGTCCTCCACGAAACTGAGGTTGTGCAGCACCCGGATGACCTTGTCCTTGAGGTCGCGTTGGGCGGCGAAAAAATCGATCAGGGTGCCGAATCTGCCGGGATCCAGCCGGATCGCGAGGGTGTTGATGGTAAAATCGCGGCGGAACAGGTCCAGTTTGATGGAGCTCATTTCCACCGTCGGCAGGGCGGCCGGGAACTGGTAGTACTCCATGCGGGCGGAGGCCACGTCGATTTTGAAGCCATTGGCAAAGGTCAGCACGGCCGTGCCGAACTTGGCGTGGGTGTGCACCCGAGCCCCCACCATTTTGGCGTATTTGCGGGCGAACGCGATCCCGTCGCCCTCGATTACGATGTCAAGGTCGTCATTGGGCCGATAAAGGAAGAGATCCCGCACAAAGCCCCCCACCACGTATGCCTGAAAGCCCAACTCATGGGCCACCTGCCCGATGGTCCGCAGGCTTTCAAACAGCTGCGACGACAGGCGCTCGCGCATGAACTTGAGCACCGGCCGGGAGCGCCCATCCCGCGGGTCCGATCGCAGGTCGCCGTCGCGGTTCGTCCCCCGGTCGGACTGGCGCACCAGGATATTGAGCAGGTCCGTGCGGGTCACCACCCCGACAATCGCCTCGTCCACCATTACCGGCAGGATGCGCTGTTTGTTTTCGATGATCTTGTCCTGGATTTCGGTCAGATCCGCCTCCGGTCCGACCGTGGCCATGTCGGTGCTCATGTACTCGTGCACCGCGACCGCGTCCAATTGGTGGTAGAGGGCCTTTTCGATGATCTGGCGGGTGATGAACCCCACCGGGGCCTTCCGCCCGTTTTGCTGCCGGGTGACCACCAGGGCATTGACGTTGTAGCGGGTCAGCAGCTGGCCGGCTTCGCGGCAGGACGCATTGCAGTCCAGGGTGATTGCCGGGGCCGACATCAAATCCCGCGCCCGTCGCCGGAAGGCCACGCGCCGGAATAAAACCTCGAGCAGCAGGTGCTCGGCCTGCACCAGGGTCTTGCCCCGGATGGTGGCGGCCGCCGCATAGGCGTGCCCTCCGCCGCCGAGGGCCGCCAGAATCTCCCCCACGTTGACCTCGGAAACCCGACTGCGGGCCACGATATAGATTTTTTTGCCCATCCGAGCGATGGCGAAAATGGCGTTGAGTTTTTCCATTTTCAGCATTTTATGAACCAGAAGGGCGAATTCGGGAATGTAATCATCGGTTGAAACGCTGGTCAAGGTCAGTTCGACGCCGTTGATGCTGTAAGGTTCCGCGGCCTGAATCATGTCGTTTAGAAGCGCCACCTGGGCCGGGCTGATCTCGCGATCGATCAGCCCGGCGACCACGTTCAGGTTGGCCCCCTGGTTCAGCAGAAAGGCGGCAGCCTGAAAATCCTCGGCGGTGGTGGAGGGGAAGGTGAAAGAGCCGGTGTCCTCGTAGATCCCCAGGCACAGGATGGTGGCCTCATCCGGGGTGATGGCGATCTGGCGCTCCTGCAAAATCTTGGTCAGCAGGGTGACGTTGGCGCCGGTCAGTTGATGGACCTCGTGGTGGCCGCGGATGTCGTTGGCCATGGCGGGGTGGTGGTCATAGACATGGATTTCGATGTCGGGCCGATCCAGTAGTTCGGCGAATTTGCCGATCCGGTTGGGCTGACGGGTATCCACCAGCACCAGGCGTTTGATGCGGCTGAAATCGATCTCCTTCATGTCGGCCATGTTGAGAAGATAAACCATCGAATTGATGTAGAAGTTTCTCAGGTTTTTCTCTTGTGAACCCGGAAAGGCGACCAGTGCCCGGGGATAGAGTTTCTGGGCCGCCAGCAAGGACGCCAGCGCATCGAAGTCGGCGTTCATGTGGGTGGTGATGACGGTGGGCTTGTCGCTGGTGTCTGGTATTTCAGCAATCATTTGATGGGAGGCTGATGGGGATCAAAAAAACCGTGAGTTTAAATGGTTACCGTTTTGCAACCGATAAAACCATAGGCACAGTTTGCCGGGTTAATCAAGTTCGGCGTTGAGCCGCCCGGGCGGGCTGAGCGAGACCCCTGCGGCGTTAAAGCTGGCCGGGGCTTGCTCCGATAACCCTATTACCCCATTTCCCCATTGGGATCCGGGCACCCCCAGACCTGCGACGCAGCGCCCTGTCGGGTGCCGGGGACAATACCGCTGCGGCGGCTACCACAGCGAAATTTCTCCCATTTCAAGGAGGTTGAACATGACGGTTTTTGTTTGGGAAGGAAAAAACAGAAGAAACGAGCTTCAAAAAGGGGAAATGGAGGCCCCGAACCCCGAGACCGTCAGGACCAACCTCAGCCGCTTGCGCATCACCCCCTCGAAAATCAAACGAAAGCCCAAGGACTTGTTCGCAAACGTCTCTTTTCTGCAGCCGCCGGTCAAAGAAAAGGACGTGATCCTTTTTGCGCGCCAATTCTCCACCATGATCGATGCCGGCCTGCCCATCGTACAGTGTATCGAAATTTTATACGCCCAGCAGGAGAACAAATCCTTCAAAAGGATCCTCAAGGAAATCAAGGAGGCAGTGGAAAGCGGGTCGACGCTGGCCGAAGCCCTCAAGAAGTATCCCAAGGAGTTCGACGACCTGTTCGTCAACATGGTTGCGGCCGGTGAGGCTGGCGGCATCCTGGACACCATCCTGAGGCGCCTTGCGGGTTACATGGAAAAGGCGTCCAAATTGAAAAAAAAGGTCAAGGGCGCCATGACCTATCCAGCCATCACCCTGCTGATCGCCGTGATCGTGGTGGCCGTCATCCTGGTGTTTGTCATCCCGGTGTTTCAGCAGATGTTTGCGGATTTCGGCAGCGAACTGCCGATCTTCACCCAGATGGTCGTTGGGGCCAGCAATTTCGTCAAAAGTAAAATTCTTTACATCATCATTGCACTGGGCCTGTTTGGATTTGCCTTTCGAAAATTCTACAAGACCAACAAGGGCCGCCAGATGGTGGACAGCCTGGCCCTCAAGGCGCCGGTCTTTGGCGTCCTGATCCGCAAGGTGGCCGTGGCAAAATTCAGCCGCACCATGGGCACCATGCTGGCCAGTGGTGTGGCGATCCTGGAGGCCCTTGATATCGTGGCCCGCACGGCCGGCAACAAAACCATCGAGAGCGCGGTCTACAGCGTCCGCTCCGGCATTGCCGAGGGGCGCACCATGGCCGACCCGCTATCCCAAAGCGGGGTGTTCCCCTCCATGGTCTGCCAGATGATCGCCGTTGGTGAATCCACCGGGGCGTTGGATGCCATGCTTGAAAAAATCGCCGATTTCTATGACGATGAAGTCGATCAGGCCGTCGAGAACCTGACCTCCATGATCGAGCCCTTCATGCTTCTCTTTCTGGGGGTCACCATCGGCGGGCTGGTCATCGCCATGTACCTGCCGATCTTCAAAATGGCCGGCGCCATCAGTTGAGCGGCGCTGCGATGGTCTGCCGCCAGCCGGATGAGGCGGGCCTGCCGGAAGGGGAGGGGGGCGACCGCGAGCCCGAGTGTCGCACCTACCATCGGCTGAAATGGCTGACGCTGTGCCGTTTGGTCTTTTCGATCCTGCTGCTGGGCTCGACAGTTTTACTCCAGCTGGGTGAAGGGTCCTCCTTTCTGGCGCGGCCCCTGGTGGCGCTCTATGGGCTGACGGCCGGAATTTTTCTGCTTTCATTCGTTTACGGGATTTTGCTGCCGCGGGTCAGGCGAAAAATGGTGCTGGCCTACGTGCAGCTCATCGTCGACACGCAGATCGTCACCCTCATCATCTTTCTCACCGGCAGTTTCTCCAGTCTTTTCCCGTTTCTTTACATGGTGGTGATTATCTACTCCAGCATGCTGCTCTACCGGCGGGGCTGCCTGGTGGTGGCGACCTGCTGCGCCGTGGGGTATACGCTGCTGGTGGGGTTGGACTTTTTCGCGTTCCTGGCCTCATTCGGCCCAAGCGCCAACCCGTCCATCGCCAGCTACGGGGGCGGCTATGTGCTCTACAAACTGGGCATCACCGTGTCGGCCTTCTATGCCGTGGCGATCCTGAGCTGTATGCTTTCAGAGCAGGTTCGCAAAAGCCGCATGGAACTGCAGGCCATGGCGGACCATGTCAGGCGCGTCAAGCGCGTTGCGGCCATCGGTGAAATGGCGGCCGGACTGGCCCATGAAATCAAAAATCCGCTGGCCGCCCTGACCGGGTCGATCCAGCTGCTGCGCGAGGATCTCCACCTCGCCCCTGATCACCAGCGTTTGATGGCCATCATTCTCAGGGAGGCGGACCGGCTGAGTTCGCTGGTGACCAACTTTCTGCTGTTTGCGCGCCCCCCGGTGGCCAAGGCCAAGCCCATCGATCTGGGGCCGGCGCTTCTGACGGCCATCGAGCTCTTTGAAAAAGACCGCAGCTTCAGCGGCCGGATCGCCATCCGTAAAGATATCTGCCAAGGGCTCTGGGTTGAAATGGATCCCATGCATCTGCAGCAGGTCTGCTGGAACCTGCTGCTCAATGCCGCCGAAGCCATTGCCGGCAACGGCCAGGTGCGCGTGGCGGTCGCCGCCAGCGGCAAACGCCATGTCTGCGTGCGGATCTCCGATGACGGCTGCGGCATGTCGGCGGCCACCATCAAGTCGATTTTCGATCCGTTCTTTACCACCAAAGCCACCGGCACCGGTTTGGGACTCTCCATCGTGCAGCGCATTCTGGAATCCTATCGCACCCGTCTGGATATCGAAAGCAAACCCAACTGCGGCAGCACCTTTTGCTTGACCTTCGATCGCATTTCCCCGCCAACTTGTTCTTGACACCCCTGCCCAAATAGGTTAGCAAATTTCGCTTAAACTTCACCTTGCGACCGGTAGAGCAGCCCCTCTCCGGCTTTTTTTTATCGCCCAAAATGGATCCGGCGTGCGCCCGGCGTGCAAAGATCGGTTCAGAGCAAGACCCGGGAAAATCGATGAGCAGTGAACAGAAAACCGGTTTGATTGAGAAAAGACGCGAAAAGCTGGATGCCCTTAGGCAGCAGAACGTCACCCTGTTTCCCAATGACGTCGCCGTCAGCCACACGGTGGCGGACATCCTCGGTCTACTGGCCCAAAACCCGGGTAATCTGGCTGAAGATGGGCCGGTTTTTGCGGTGGCCGGCCGCATGATGGCCATCAACAAATTCGGCAAGGCGGCCTTCATCCGTTTTCGTGATCGCACCGGACAGCTTCAGGCCTATGTGCGCAGGGACCGGGTGGGGGAAGCCGGTTACGCGCTCTTCAAACAGCTGGATATCGGCGACTTCGTCGGCCTGCGGGGCGGGGTGTTTCAGACCCGAACCGGCGAATGGACCCTGCTGGCCGATGAGATCCGCCTGGTCGCCAAAGCGACCCGCCCCCTGCCCGAAAAGTTTCACGGCTTGAAGGACCCCGAAAAGCGCTACCGGCAGCGCTACATCGATCTGATCATGAACCCCGAGGTGCGGGACATATTTGTCCGGCGCAGCCGGATCGTCCAGGCCATCCGGGATTTCCTGCTGCAACGGGATTTTCTTGAAGTTGAAACCCCCATGATGCAGCCCATTCCCGGCGGGGCCGAGGCCACCCCCTTTGTGACCCATCACAACGCCCTGGACATGGACCTCTACCTGCGCATCGCCCCCGAGCTCTACCTCAAGCGGCTGGTGGTCGGCGGATTCGAGCGGGTGTTTGAAATCAATCGCAATTTTCGCAACGAAGGCATCTCCACCCGGCACAACCCGGAATTCACGATGCTCGAATTTTACCAGGCCTACGCCACCTATCACGACCTGATGGCGCTGACCGAGGAAATGTTCCGTTACGTGGCTCGCGAGGTGCTCGGTGCCGAGACCTTCCAATACCAGGGCGATCGGGTGGACTTGAACGGCCAGTGGCGCCGTATGACCCTGGCCGGGGCACTGGAGCAGCTGGGCGGGGTCCCGTCCGGGCTTCTCAAAGACAAGGCCGGTTTGCTCGCCTTCGCCGATCAAAACGGCGTTAAGCTCTCGAAAACCGGCCGCCTGGGCAAGGTGGTCACCAAGCTTTTCGACGTCCTGGTGGAGCCCAAGCTGATTCAACCGACCTTTATCACCGGATACCCGGTGGAGGTCTCGCCGCTTTCGCGTCGCAGCGACACGCAGCCGGAGGTCACCGAGCGCTTCGAGCTGTTCATCGCCGGCCGTGAAATCGCCAACGGGTTCTCGGAGCTCAACGACCCCGACGATCAAAGAGGGCGATTCATGCAGCAGGTCCAGGACCGCGAAGCCGGCGACCAGGAGGCCCACTTCATGGATGCAGATTACATCGAAGCCCTGGAGTACGGCATGCCGCCGACGGCCGGGGAGGGGGTCGGTGTGGACCGCTTGGCGATGCTGCTGACCGATGCCGCTTCGATTCGGGAGGTGATCCTCTTTCCCCACATGAAGCCCCGGGAGTAGCCGCCGGGCAACGGCCTGTCGCCCCGGGCCGGTGGGTGCTGCGCGGCCTTAAAGCGCCCCAGACGAAGTGACATCCGGCGGGCAACCTCGACAATCCCTCAAATCGGGTCTCAATGTCCTTCGAAACTTTTATAGGCGGCCGGTATCTCAGGGCGAAACAAAAGCTGACCTTCATCTCCCTCATCACTTTTCTTTCCGTTGCCGGCGTCACCGTCGGCGTCATGGCCCTGATCGTGGTCATTGCGGTCATGGCCGGCTTCGAATCCGATCTGAAGGCGCGTATTCTCGGCATCGAATCCCATTTGGTGATCGCCCGCCAGGACGGTGCCATGCCGGATTATCGCCAAGTGCTGGCATCCATCGGCGGGACCCAGGGGGTTCGGGCAGCCACCCCGTTCGTTGCGACCCAGATCATGCTGCGCTCAGCGTCCAGCGCTGCCGGCGCGGTGCTGCGCGGAATCGACCCCGACACCGCAGGTGGGGTCATCAGCGGCGTCGACAGCCGCCTGCTGGCCCGCCCCGCGGACGGCGCGTCCTTGCCGGGGATCCTGCTGGGGCGCGAGCTATCCCGCAACCTGGGGGTTTTCACCCACGATACGATCTACCTGATCGCACCCCGCGGGATGCTCTCCCCGGTGGGGCATGTGCCCTCCATGAGGCGTTTTCAGGTCGCGGGGGTCTTTGCCACCGGGATGTACGAGTACGACGGCTCCCTGGCCTTCATCAGCCTGGAGGAGGGGCAAAAGCTCCTGCACCTGGACCCTGGTGCGGCGAACGGGATCGAACTGCGGGTCGCCGACATCTATGCGGTCAAAAAAATCGCCGGCCGGATTCGGGCGACCCTCGGGCCGGCCTACCTGACCCAGGACTGGATGGAGAAGAATCAAAACCTTTTGGCGGCCTTGACGCTGGAGAAAACCGTCATGTTTATCATTCTGACCTTGATCGTGCTGGTGGCGGCCTTCAACATCGCCGGATCGCTGATCATGATGGTGATGGAAAAAGCCAAGGACATCGCCATCTTAAAGACCATGGGGGCCACCGACGGAAGCATTCGTAAAATCTTCGTCTTCAAGGGCATGATGATCGGGGCGTTCGGCACCCTGCTGGGGGTGGCCTTGGGGTTCGGCCTCTGCTTCCTGCTGGAGCACTACAAGTTTATTGAACTTCCAGGGGATGTCTACTATATAACCACGTTGCCGGTGCGCCTGGAAGGCCTGGATGTGGTCCTGATCGCGCTGGCGGCCCTGGCGATCTGCTTTCTGGCGACCCTCTACCCCGCCCGGCAGGCGTCGCGGCTGGACCCGGTGGAGGCCCTGCGCCATGGCTGAGACCGTCTTGAAACCGTCTGGCGGCCCCGCGGAGGCGCCGGCCAAAGCCGATCCGGCGCCGGGTCCGCTGCTGCGGGCGGTTGGGATCCGCAAAAGCTACCACGGCAACGGCAGCCATCTGGAGGTGCTCTGCGACCTCGATTTCGAGCTGAATGGCGCCGAAACCGTGGCCGTGGTGGGGGCCTCGGGCATTGGCAAGTCGACCCTGCTGCATATCCTGGGGACCCTGGACCGTCCCGAGGCGGGGCGCCTCTTTTACCGCGGCGAGGACGTCTTCCGCTACGATGACCTGCGCCTGGCGCGCTTCCGGAACGCCTCGATCGGGTTTGTCTTTCAGTTTCATCATCTCCTGCCGGAATTCAGCGCCCTTGAAAACGTGATGATGCCGGCCCTGATCAACGGCCAGGAACGGCAGGCGGCGCAGGCCCTGGCGCGCCAGGGCTTGGTGCGGGTCGGTCTTGAAGCGCGTCTGGATTACCGGGTCAACAAACTCTCCGGCGGAGAGCAGCAGCGGGTGGCCCTTGCCAGGGCGCTGGTTCTGAAACCGGCGCTGCTGCTGGCCGACGAGCCCACCGGCAACCTGGACCAGCGCAACAGTGAAGAGGTGCACCGGCTGCTGCTGGAGTTGAACCGGGAGGTGGGGATGGCGCTGGTGGTGGTGACCCACAACCCGGAGCTGGCCTCCTTCATGGGCCGCCGGGTGACGATCGCCGACGGGAAACTGGTCGAAACGGGCTGAGGAGTGACCTATGCCGAAGCGGTGGAGCCTTCTGATAGCGATTTGCGCATGGGTGCTGCTGCCCCTGCCCGCGGTCGCCCTGGATGCCGTACCCATCACCCTGCTGCCTTTCCAGGTCTATGCCCAGGCGCCTCTGTCCCATCTCCAGAAGGAAATACCGGATATCTTGGGAAAGCATTTGAGCCAGGAAGGTGCCCAGCTGGTCGTCGCGGACTTGGCGCCGGCCGAACTGGAAACCCTCGAAGCGCTGAATGTCGCAGATCGGCGGCAGATCGCGGCGCGGGTCGGCGCCGGGCACGTGATCTGGGGCAGCCTGACCCTGGTGGGCGAGCAGTTCAGCCTGGACGCCCAAATGGCCGCCGCCGCGGGCAGCGACCCGCCGGAGGTCTTCTACGCCGAGGGCGACGGTCTCGAAACCCTGTCGGCGGCCCTGAAACAGCTGGCCACCGACATCGGGGCGAAGCTCTTCAGACGCGAGAAGGTGGTGCGGGTGACGGTGGAGGGCAACAAACGGATCGAATCGGATGCCATTCTGCGCATCGTGCAAACCCAGCCCGGCGGCGTTTATCTGCCCGGAAGCCTCACCCAGGACCTCAAATCCGTATACGGCATGGGCTATTTCGATGATGTACGGGTGGAAAGCGAAACCGAGGGCGACGGCAAGGTCATCATTTTCAAGGTCACTGAAAAACCCACCGTGCGGATCATCCGCATCAAGGGCAACCGCGTCTTCGACGACAATGCCATCAAAGAGAGTTTGACTTTCAAGACCGGGGCGGTCCTGAACCTCGTTAACATTCAGCGCAATTTAGCGCGCATCGAAGAGCTTTACAAGGACAAGAACTACCACAACGTCAAGGTGACCTACAGCGTTACCCCGATCGCCAACAATCAGGCCGATGTGGAGTTCACCGTGGACGAAGGCGAAAAAGTCCGAATCCGTGAAATCATCCTGGAGGGCAACGAGGCCTATTCTGACAAAGAACTCAAAAAACTGATGAAAACCAAGGAAAAAGGTTTTCTTTCGTGGATAACCGCCTCGGGCGAACTCAACATGGAGGACCTCAACCAGGATGCCTCACGGCTGACCGCGTTTTACCAAAACTCCGGCTACATCCAGGCCCGGGTTGCGGAGCCCCAGGTCAACTTCAAGGACAGCTGGATCGAGGTTGACATCAAAATTGACGAGGGGCCCCGCTTTAAGGTCGGCGAGGTGAGGGTCAGCGGTGATTTGGTGCGACCCGAGAGTGAGCTTTTGGAGAAGCTCAAGATCACCGACGAGGTCTACTACAGCCGGGAGGTGCTGCGCAATGACGTCCTGGTTCTCACCGACCTCTACTCCGATGAAGGCTTCGCCTATGCGGACATCGCCCCCAGAATCGACCGCGACCCGCAAAACCAGGTGGTCAACATCGATTTCGTCATCAATCAGGGACAGCCGGTCTATTTTGAGAAGATCATCATCGGCGGCAACACCAAGACCCGCGACAAGGTCATCCGCCGCCAGCTCAGCGTCTATGAGCAGGAGCTCTACAGCGGCGCGGAGCTCAAACGCAGCGTGCGCAACCTGAAGCGCCTGGACTATTTCGACGACGTCAAAGTGGACACCCTGCCGGGCAGCGCCGAGGACCAGATGGTCCTCAAGATCGATGTCACCGAAAAGCCCACCGGCACCTTCAGCTTTGGTGGTGGGTACAGCACCTCGGAGAGTCTCTTCGCAGTGGCCCAGATTTCCCAGCGCAACCTTTTCGGCCGTGGGCAGGTTCTGCAGCTTGCGGCGCATCTCGGCGGCAAGTCCACGCGCTACCAGCTGAGCTTCACCGAGCCCTGGCTCTTCGATATCCCCCTTTCCGCCACCGGCAACATTTTCAAATGGGACGTCGACTACAACGATTACGACAAGGAAAGCATCGGCTTCGGCTTCAGATTCGGCTACCCGGTCTTCGATTACACGCGCGCCTATCTGGGCTACCGCTTCGAGTTGGCGGACATCACCGACATCGACGAGGATGCCGCCCGCAGCATCAAGCAGCTGGAAGGTGAAAACATCACCAGCAGCCTGACCACCAGCCTGGAATACGATTCCCGCGACCGGTTCTTCCTGCCCACCGAGGGGCAGAAGCATTCGCTGGAGGTTGAGTATGCCGGCGGGCCGCTGGGCGGGGACATCGCCTTTACCAAGGTGACTGCCGAGGCGGGAATTTACATCCCGCTTTTCTGGGAGACCACCGGATTTCTGCGCGCCGAAGGCGGCTACGTTACCCGGGGCCCCGGCGGCATCTTGCCGGACTACGAGCGCTTCTACCTTGGCGGTCTCAACACCATGCGCGGCTTCGACTGGCGCGATATCAGCATCCAGGACAGCAACGGCGACGACATCGGCGGCACCTCGATGGTGCTTTTCAACGTGGAGTATATCGTCCCCCTGATCAAGGAGGCCGGTCTGGCCGGGGTGGTCTTCTACGATACCGGCAACGTCTACGGCGGAGAGCAGGATTTTGACATCACCGACCTGCGCCAGAGCGCGGGGGCCGGCATCCGCTGGAACTCACCGATGGGCCCGATCCGGCTGGAATACGGCTATGTGCTCGACCCCGAGGATGACGAGGGGGGTGGGAAGTGGGAGTTCGGCATGGGCGGCGCCTTCTGATCCGCCGCCGGGCCATCGGAAAACCGCCTTAAAGATGGAGGATCCAATGCCCAAGAGCGTCCAGGCCGTCGTGGCGGTCCTTTTTACGCTGGTGCTCTGCAGCGCCGCATCCGGCGCTGATGTGGCCAGGATCGGGGTCGTCGATCTGGCCAAGGTCTTCGAGCAGGCGCAAGCCGGCAAAGCTGCCCAGGCGGAAATAAAACAAAGAATTAAGGCGATGGAGGCCGAGCTGAAGAAGTTGGGCGCCCCGATCGAGGACCTCGAAAAGCGGTTGGAGCGGGAAGCCGCCGGTATGAGCAAAGAAATGCGCGAGGAGCGGGAGCGCGAGTACCGCCTCAAGTTTGGCGATTTCCAAGCCTCCGAGCGGCGCTTTCAAGCCGAACTGAAAGACCTGGAAAACCGCCTTGTCCAGCGCATCCGGGAGGAGGTCCGGGGCATCATCGAAGAGATCGGCAAAAAAGAGGGTTACCTCCTGATAATCAACAAAGCGGGCGTCCTGTATTCGCCGAGCAGCAACGATCTCACCGACCAGGTGATCCAGATCTACGACGACCGCTTGGCCCGCGCCGCGGCGGCGGCCGGCAAACCCGGCAGCCCGTGAGGTCTCGAACATGACCCTAACCCTCGCGGCGATTGCGCAGCTGGTGGGCGGCGAGGTCTGCGGCGACCCCGCAAAGACCGTCGTCGGCGCCGCCGCCTTTGAAACCGCCGCCCCCGATGAAATCGCCCTGGCGGGGACCCCCCGCTACCTCAAGCGGATCGACGCCACCCGCGCCGGTGCCCTGATGGTGCCGCCGGGCTTCGAGGCCGCCGGCCGCAATCTTGTCCGGGTGGAAAACCCCGCCGCCGCCTTTGCCCGCCTGTTGAGCGTATTGCACCCGCTTCCGCGGCCGGCGGCCGGGATCAGTCCCGCGGCCGTGATCGGCGGCGGCTTCAGCGTCGGTGTGGAGCCCGCCATCGCGCCGATGGTCTTCATCGGCGAAAACGTCAGCTTGGGGGATCGGGTGGCGGTTCACCCCGGGGTTTTCATCGGCGACGAGGTCGCTATCGGCGACGACACCACGATTTTTCCCAACGTCACCATCATGCGGCGTTGCCGGATCGGGCGGCGGGTGATCCTCAACCCGGGGTCGGTCATCGGCGCCGACGGCTTCGGCTTTGCCCCGGAGGGCGAGGGCTACCGCAAAATTCCCCACACCGGCAGCGTCCGAATCGACGACGACTGCGAAATCGGCGCCCTGAACACCATCGATCGGGCCACCTTCGGTGCCACCTGGATCAAACATGGGGTCAAAACCGACAACCTGGTCCACATCGCCCACAACGTCACCGTCGGTGAAAATTCCGTTATCGTCGCCCAGGTGGGAATTTCCGGCAGCACCGTAATCGGCAAGCACGCGGTGCTGGCGGGGCAGGCGGGCATCGCCGGCCACCTGACCATCGGCGATCATGTGACCGTGGGACCCCAGGCGGGGGTCGGCAAATCCATCGCCAGCGGCGCGGTGGTCTCCTCGGGGCTGCCCGCCATGACGCACCGCACGTGGCTGCGGGTGGTCCGGGAGGTGCCGCGGCTGCCGGAGCTGGCGCGTCGCCTGGCCGAGCTTGAAAAGCGTCTCAAAACGTTAGAGGAAAAAAAATGAACCCCTACCCCATCCAGAAAATCATGGCATACCTGCCCCACCGCTACCCGTTTCTCCTGGTGGACCGGGTGCTTGAAATCGTGCCGCGCGAACATAT
The DNA here is from genome assembly GCA_022340425.1 of Desulfobacteraceae bacterium. Taxonomy (NCBI): domain Bacteria; kingdom Pseudomonadati; phylum Thermodesulfobacteriota; class Desulfobacteria; order Desulfobacterales; family Desulfobacteraceae; species Desulfobacteraceae bacterium. Next base: position 20,386 of record JAJDNY010000072.1, read on the forward strand.
CGTGGCCCTTAAAAACGTGACCATCAACGAACCTTTTTTTCAGGGGCATTTCCCGGGAAACCCCATCATGCCCGGCGTTCTGATCGTGGAGGCCCTGGCCCAGGCCGGCGGGATTCTCGCCTACGAGTCGCTGCCGCCCGAGCGCCGCGGCCAGGAAGTGTATTTCATGGGCTTCAACAACGTCAAGTTCAGGAAGCCGGTGGTGCCCGGGGACCAGCTGATTTTCCGGGTCAATTTCCTGCGGCAGCGGGGAAACGCCTTCAAGATGGCCGGCAGGGCGGAGGTGGCCGAAACCCTGGTGGCCGAGGCGGAATGCCTGGCCAGCATCGGAGAAAAGGGATGATTCACGAAACCGCCATCGTCAGCCCCCAGGCCGAGATCGACCCCCAGGTGGAGATCGGCCCCTACGCCATCGTGGCTGCCGATGCGGTCGTCGGGGCCGGCACGACCATCGGGTCTCACAGCGTCATCGACTCCCACACCACCATCGGGCCGGATTGCCGCATTTTTCCGCATGCGGTCGTCGGCGAGGCGCCCCAGTCAGTGAAGTACGCCGGACAGAAGACCTACGCCAAGATCGGTCGCGGCACCATCATCCGCGAATTCACCACCGTCCACCGGGGCACCGCCGAGGGCGGCGGGGTGACCGAGGTGGGCAGCCACTGCCTGCTGATGGCTTACAGCCACGTGGCCCACGACTGCCGGGTGGGCAGCGGCGTGGTCCTGGCCAACGCGGCCACCCTGGCCGGGCATATCACCATCGGCGACTATGCCACCATCGGCGGCCTGGTGGCCATCCACCAGTTCGTGCGGATCGGGGAATACGCCTTTGTGGGTGGCAAGTCCGCCGTGGTGAAAGATGTGCCGCCCTACGTGATCGCCGCCGGCGATCGCGCCAGGCTGCATGGGCTGAACCGGGTGGGGTTGCGGCGGCACGGATTTTCGGAAAAGTCGCTGGCGCTGCTCAAGCAGGTCTACCGGATCATCTTTCGCATCGGGTTGACTCTCAACGAGGCCCTGGAGCGCGTCCGCGCCGAGGTCGACCTGGTGCCCGAGGTGGCCAATTTTATCAAGTTCATCGAATCCTCTCACCGGGGCATCACCCGCTGAACGTTTTTGGGGGCCGGGACCGTCGGGTCCCGGCCGCGGACACCATGCAACCCATCGGACTCATCGCAGGGGGCGGCCAGTTTCCCCTCATCTTTGCCAAAGCCGCCAGCGCCAAAGGCTACCGGGTTTACGCGGTGGGCTATGTCAACGAGGCCGACCCCGCCCTGGCCGATACGGTGACCGCCCTGGAGTGGCTGCACCTGGGGCAGCTCACACGGCTGGTTCGGTTTTTCCGGCAGCACGGCGTTTGCGAAGCCGTCATGATGGGCGCTGTCCGCAAAACCCGGATGTTCACCGACATTCGCCCCGACATCCAGGCCATCGCCCTGGCCGCCAGAATGCGCCACACCCACGACGACGGCCTATTGCGGGCCTTTGCGGATTTTCTCGAAAAAAAAGGGGTGCGCATCCGACCGTCCACATTTCTGCTGCCCGAGCTGCTGGCCCCCGAAGGCTGCTGGACCCGGCGGCGGCCCAGCCGCAGCCAAGAAAAAGACATCGCCCTGGGCTGGCGCCTGGCCAAAGAGATCGGGCGTCTGGACATCGGCCAGTGCGTCGTTGTGGGCGGGGGGTCGGTTCTCGCCGTGGAGGCCATTGACGGCACCGACGCCACCATCCGCCGTGGCGGGCGCCTGGGCAAGGGAACGGCCGTGGTGGTCAAGGTCTGCAAACCCAACCAGGATTTGCGCTTCGACGTTCCGGCGATCGGGGCTGAAACCGTGCGCAGCATGCAGGCCGCCGACGCACGGGTGCTGGCGGTGGAGGCCGGTAAGGCGGTGGTCTTCGATCGCGACCAGATGGTCGCCCTGGCCGACCGTTACGGCATCGCGATTGTTGCCCGCAGCGGAGTATAGCCAAGGGCCGGCGCCGGCAGGAAAGGAAAGATGCACATGGCCAAGCTGCGGGTTGGGGTTGTGGGGGTCGGTTATCTCGGTAAATTCCACGCCGAAAAATACGCCGCCATGCCCGATGTGGAGCTGGTCGCGGTGGTGGACAGGAATTTGGCGCGGGCCCGGGAGGTGGCCGCGCGCCACGGCACCCAAGCCTTTGACAGCCACCGGGAGTTGCTGGGCAGGGTCGAGGCGGTCAGCGTGGTCGTGCCGACCGCCGACCACTACGCGGTGAGCCGCGATTTTCTGCGGCACAACGTCGATCTGCTGATCGAAAAACCGATGACCTCGACCCTGGACCAGGCCGACGAGTTGATCGCCTACGCGGCCGCCCACGGTCTGCTGATTCAGGTGGGCCACCTGGAGCGCTTCAACTCGGCCGTGGCGGCCCTGCGCGACATCGTCACCGCGCCGATGTTCATCGAGTCGCACCGCCTGGCGACCTTCAAGGGGCGCGGGACGGATGTCAGCGTGGTGCTGGACCTGATGATCCACGATATCGACATCATCGCCAGTTTCGTGCGCTCCGAGATCCGGACCATTCGCGCTGCGGGCATACCGGTTATCTCCCCCGAGGTGGATATCGCCAACGCCCGGCTCGAATTTGAAAACGGCTGCGTCGCCAATGTCACGGCCAGCCGCATTTCCATGAAAAACGAGCGTAAAATCAGGCTCTTCCAGCGCGATGCGTATGTCTCGGTGGATTTCTCGGACCACGGCATCACGCTGATCCGCAAAACCGGCGAGCACCCCGAGGGCATCATTCCCGGCATGGAAATCCAAAACCTCTGTTTTACCAAGGGTGACGCCCTGGACGACGAGCTGAAATCCTTCGTCCGGGCCGTCAAGCGTCGCGAGGAGCCCGAGGTCACCGGCCAGATGGGGCGTGACGCCCTGCGGATCGCCCTGGACATCATGGATCAGATCCGGTCCACCAACAGCCGCTACTTCAAATGAACCTCCCGCCCGATCAAACCACCATGACCCCTGCCGCAGAGCCGCGCTGTGTGATGATTGTCGCCGGTGAGGCCTCCGGGGACCTCATCGGCGCCAACCTGGTGCGCGCGCTGCGCCGCCAGGCGCCGGGCCTGTTTGTCGTTGGGATCGGTGGGCACCACCTGCGGGCCCAGGGGATGCGGATCCTGCTGGATGCCTCCCAGCTGGCCGTGGTGGGCATCACCGAGGTCCTGGCCAAGCTGCCGGTTGTCTTGGAGGCCCTAAAGTGCGCCAAAAAGCTCCTGCAAAGCCTGCGGCCGGAGCTGCTGATTCTGATCGATTTTCCGGATTTCAATCTGAGGCTCGCCCGGATGGCCAAAAAATGCGGCGTTCCGGTACTCTACTATGTCAGCCCGCAGATTTGGGCCTGGCGCCAGGGGCGGGTGCGCACCATCAAACAGCGGGTGGATCACATGGCCGTGATCCTGCCCTTCGAGGCCGATTTCTACAAGGCCCACGGGGTGCCGGTGACCTTTGTCGGCCACCCGTTGCTGGACGTGTGGGGCGGCGCACCGCCGCCGCCTCCCGCCGCGGACGTCTCGCCGGTGGTGGGCCTTCTGCCCGGTTCGCGTGAGGGCGAAATCCGGCGGCTGCTGCCCGTCATGCTGCAGGCCGCGCGGCGGCTGGAGAACCAGTTCAGATCCATCCGCTTTGAGGTCTCCGTGGCCCCCACGGTGGACCGTGAGCTGGTGGACGGCATTTTGCGGCGCTTTCCGGGGAGGGCGCCGCTGGCGGTGGTCGCAGGCGGCATCGCGCCGATCCTGCGCGGCTGCCATCTGGTGCTGGCCGCCTCGGGCACGGTCACCCTGGAGGCCGCCATCGGCGGGACGCCCATGGTGATCGTCTACAAGGTCTCGCCGCTGAGCTACCGCATCGGCAAGGCCCTGATCCGGGTGGAGCATATTTCGCTGGTGAACCTCATCGCCGGCCGCGAGCTGGTGCCGGAGCTGATCCAGGATGCGGCCAACCCGCCTAACATCGCCGCCGCGGCGGCCGCGCTCTTGGCCGACCCGCGGCGGCTGGCGGCCCTGCGAACGGAACTGCTCAACATCCGCGCGCTGCTGGGCGGCGGCGGGGCTTCCGCGCGGGTGGCGGCGATCGCCTTGGGTATGTTGAATAATACGGCCTTCGCCGACGCACCGGCCGCCGCCGGGGAGGCCGGCCGATGACCCCACGCGCCCGCCAGTGGCTGACCGAATGCAAGTGGCGCGTGGTCGGCCTTCTCGGCAAAGTGCTCATCGACCTGATTTTTTGCGCTTCCCGGATCGAGGTCGAAGGCTACGAGAAGGTCCGGCACCTGCGCGCCTCGCGCCGGGTGATCCTGGCCTTCTGGCATTCCCGCATTCTACTGATCAGCCACCTCTTTCAGCGCGAAAACGCGCTCATTCTGGTGAGCCGCTCTCGGGACGGGGAGATCATCGCCCGGATTCTCCAGCGCCAGGGGCATGAACCCCTGAGGGGGTCCTCCAGCCGCGGTGGGCTGCGGGCGCTTTCGGAAATGATCCGCAAGATGAAGCAAAGCGGCCGGCCGGCGGTGGTGATCCCCGACGGTCCCCGGGGGCCGCGCCACCGGGTTCAGCCGGGGATCATCATCCTGGCCAAGAAAACCGGTTTTCCCATCGTGCCGGTGAGCTACAGCGCCCGCCGGCGCAAGGTGTTCAACAGCTGGGACCGCTTCGTCCTGCCGGCGCCGCTGACCCGCTGCAAGGTGGTTTTCGGCGAGCCGCTGAGCGTGCCGCCGAAGATCGCCAAAGGTGAGGAGGCGCGCTTTGCCGGCCTGCTGCAGGAGCGGCTCTGCCGCATCACGGCGCGGGCCGATGGCGCCTTCGGCCATGACAGCCAGTAACGCATCATGAGACGGCCCTTTAAACCCCGCTTCAGCGAGCGCCACCGGCGGCTTCTGGCCATGGTTCGCGGCAACTGGGTCAGGCTCTTGCTCGCCATGCTCTGCATGCTGCTCATGGCCGGGGCCAGCTCCGCGATTCCCTTTATGATCAAACCGGTGGTGGACGACATCTTCATCAGCCGGGACGTCACCATGCTCAAATTGGTGCCCCTGGCGGTGGTTCTGATCTACCTCGTTCTGGGCGCGGCCATGTACGGTCAGGAATATTTTCTAGGCTGGGTGGGGCACGACGTCATTCGTCAGCTGCGCAACAGCCTCTACGACAAGATCCAGGACCTGCCGATCTCCTTTTTTCAGGCCGAAAAAACCGGCAGCCTGATGTCGCGCATCACCAACGACGTGAGCGTCATCAAGGACATGGTCTCCAGCGCCATTACCGGCGCCATCCGGGACCTGTTCACCATCGTCGGCCTGACCGGGGTCATCTTCTACCGCGACTGGAAAAGCGCCCTCGCGGCCCTGGTGGTACTGCCGCTGGCCTTTTACCCCATCGTGCGGCTGGGGCGCCGGGTGCGGCGGGTGACCACCGGCACCCAGGAGATCCGCGCCGAGCTCAATGCCTTTTTGCACGAGACCTTTGCCGGCAACAAGATCGTCAAGGCCTTCGGCATGGAGCCTTACGAAAAGCAGCGCTTCTTCCACAAGACCCGCAGGCTCTTCCGGCTGGAGATGAAGACCGTCAAGGCCAAGGCCCTCTCCTCGCCGGTGATGGAGTTCTTGGGCGGCCTGGGGGTGGCCTTCGTGATCTGGTACGGCGGCTCCAAGGTGATCGCCGGGACCTCCACCCCCGGCACCTTCTTCTCCTTCATGGGGGCGGTCCTGATGCTTTACGGCCCGGTCAAGAAGCTGAGCAAACTCAACAACACCGTCCAGCAGGGACTTGCCGGGGTGGACCGCGTCTTCGACATTCTGGAGCAGGCCTCGGATATCCGCGACCCCGTCAACCCGCTGGTGATCCCGCCTGGGCCGCATCGGATCACCTTCCAGGACGTCTGGTTTCGCTACGACACAAAGCCCATTCTGCGGGGGATCACCCTGGATGTGGGCCCCGGCGAGATC
>JAJDNY010000073.1 GCA_022340425.1 Desulfobacteraceae bacterium
GCACCCCCATCCCCCGGCTGAGGGCCGGCGCGAAGGGATAGGGAAAGCGGCGGGCGGTGTTGAGCACCAGCCGGCACAGCACGGCCACGATCACCTGGGAGCCCAGGGACGGTTTGTTTGAGGAGGCCGGGGCTGCACCGGTCGAAAAAGCCTTCATGACATGCCTCGTTGCGGGTTGGGGGGGCAAACAGGCGGGCAGTCTAACGGGATGGCGGGGAAATGCAACCCCAAATCGGCGGGCGGCGGCTGCCGGATCTCAGGGGGCGGGGCTTGAAACCGTGATGAAGGGGGTAAAGAGCCTAAAACCAGAAAGTTTCGTAGAAAGTTCAAGTTACGGCGCGCAAATCTCAGCGGCGTGAGGCGTACTTATTTACGCCGCAGCGACCTCGAGATGCAGCGCAACGCGGAAATTGGGCTTTTGTTCGGAACTGTCAAACGGTGGGGCCGCCGGTCAGCTTCCAGGCCAGCATGCCGCCGGTCAGATGGTAAACCTCCTGAAACCCCCGCCGGCGCAGGCGGTAGGCGACCAAGGGCGAGCGGTGGCCGGTCATGCAGACCACCACGATGGGGGCGGCCGGATCCAGGGCGTCGAGGGCCTGGGGCCGAAAGAGCAGCTCGGGGCGGTGGTGCGCCCCGGGAATCCGAAAAAGGCGGTACTCCGCTGACGAGCGAACGTCCAGGAGATACCCCGACGTCTGCCCCAGGGCCAACAGGTCGGCGTGCCGCCAAGGCCAGAAGGGCTTCACCCCCAAAACCACCCAGGCGGCTTCCCAGCCGACCGCCAGAACGACCAGGGCGGTCAGGAAAATTTTCATCTTGTCGGTTGCCTGAAACGCGGTGATCTGAAATTGCGAAAGAGCCGGGTCCTGCGCCGCCGCAGGGGATTACCCGTCCTCCATGTCGAACTCCTTGAAGTCAAACCAGTAGCCGGTGCCGCTGATGTAGTCCAGCTCAAACTGAACGGCGTCGATGTGGCTGTTTTCGATCTCCACAAACCGGGCGAACATCTCCCGGCCGGGGCCGGGCAGGCGGTCCACCAGGCGGGCGTAAAAGGCGCTGGTTTCCTTTTCCACCCGCAGGGCCTTGGCGAGCATCTGCTTTTCATCGCTGCGGTCGGCCTCGGCCAGGGTGACGGCGACGCTCCCGGCCGCCCTGCGGATTGCGGTCATTGGCGGCAGGACGCTCTCCAGGGCTTCGACCGTGATCGCGCCGGATTGGCGCCACTCCCTCAGGCGGCGCCGCAGGTAGACCAGATGCCGCTCTTCATCGTCGCCGAGGGCCCCGAAAACCCGCCGGGCCGCGGGGTCGGCGTTCTCGGCGGCGGCGGACCGGTACAGATCGCGTATCCGGGTTTCGTACTCCAGGGCGGTGGTGATGGCTTCCTCGAGGTTCATGCGGGTCTCCTTTCAGCGCCGGGGGCGGGTCACCGCCTGCAGGGGCTCGGCCTTGAGGGCGGTGATGAGGGCCGCGGTGCCCTCCCGGTCCATGGCCTCCCAGCGGGGTGCGGTCAGCCGCCCGCCGTCCGAGCGAAAGGTCACGCGCTGGTAGCTTTCGCCGAGACGGTATACCCTGCCGCGGCCCATGGCGCGCTCGGGGTAGTGCTCGATCCAGGTCAGTGCGGTCGGATCCAGGGCGAATTTCTGCACCAAGATGGTGGCGAGAATCTCGGCCCCGCTGGCCACACCGATCCCCGCCTGCGGGTCCCCTTCGCGCTCGGTGGCGATCACCAGGGCCTTGGGGCCGAGGACAAAGACGTCCAGATCACAACGGCTGGCAAACCCGCCCCCGGGGTGGATCCAGACAAACGGCTTGAATTCGATGTGTTCCATGGGCATTACCGCCTTGCGAGGCATCCGGCGGCGCGAAGACTGCCGGTTCTGAAATCCGAAGCGATCCGAGTAAAAATGAATCTATCACTGCCCTGAACCTATGGCAAGCCGGCGGAGCGCAAAATCACGTTCAGACCCTGGGCCCTAAGCAGCCGGCCGTGATCCTGCGACCCGCCACGGCGATGGTCTTTGACAGGCGCCGGGTTTTGGATTAGAAACCGGCCAGTGGCCCTGCCGCTGTGGCCGGCGGCGCCCCCGTCGGCCTGCCGCGACCAGACGTCGAACCGAAACCCCAAAGGACCCCCATGAGCGACATCACCCACAGCATCATCGACTGTTTTCGCACCATCAACACCATCCCGCGCTGCTCCAAAAACGAGGCGCGCATCTCCGCCTGGCTCTGCCGCTGGGCGACGGCCCACGAGCTGGACTTCAAGCAGGACGCCGCCGGCAATGTGGTCATCCGGGTGCCGGGCATCCCGCAGCCGGCCGCCGCGCCCGCCGTCGTAATTCAGGGTCACATGGACATGGTCTGCGAAAAGACGGCCGATTCCAGTCACGACTTCACCACCGACCCCATCCAGACCATCACCGCAGGGGAGTGGCTGCAGGCCGTCGGCACCACCCTGGGCGCGGACAACGGCATCGCCCTGGCCATGGCCCTCACCCTGGCGGCCGAAAGCCGCGCGCCGCGGCCGCCGCTTGAGCTGCTCTTCACCGTGGACGAGGAGACCGGGCTGACCGGCGCCCATCACCTGGAGCCGGGGTTTATCCAGGGCCGGACCCTGCTGAACCTCGACTCCGAGGTGGAAGGGGTCTTGACCGTGGGCTGCGCCGGCGGCTGCGATACCGAGATCACCCTGCCCCTGGCCGCGGAGGGGCTCCCCCCAGGCCTGGCCGTGGCCACCTTGGTCGTCGAAGGCCTGCGCGGCGGGCACTCGGGGGTCGACATTCACGAGCAGCGCGCCAACGCCATCGTGCTGCTGGCCCGCTGCCTGAAGGCGGCCGCGGCCTGCGGCGCCGCCCGTCTGACGGGTCTGGAGGGCGGCAACGCCCACAACGCCATCCCCCGCCGGGCGGTCGGCCGGCTGGCCTGCCGGCCGGAGGCGATCCCGGAGTTGACCGCGCTGGCCGCGCGCATGGAGTCCTTGCTGCGGGATGAGTACCGGGAGCTGGAACCGGATCTCAGGGTCGTTCTGACCGTCGCGGAGAGGCCCGGGGCCGGGGCCAACGGGCTGTCGGCGGCCCAAAGCGCCCGGGTGCGGCGCCTGTTGAGCGCCCTGCCCCACGGGGTCCAGGGGATGTCCCGGATCTTTGCCGGGCTGGTGGAGACCTCGGCCAACCTGGCGACCGTCGGCCTGGAGGACCGGCAGCTGAAGGTGGTCACCAGTCAACGCAGCAACGTCATGTCGCGCCTGGAGGAGATCAGCGCCAAAATCGAGGCCGTCAGCGCCCTTGCCGGGGCGCGCAGCATCCGCAGAAACGCCTACCCCGCCTGGCAGCCGGACATGGACTCGCCGCTGCTGGACCGCTGCCGGGAGGTCTACCAGGGGCTTTTCCAGCGGGCGCCGGAGGTGGCGGTAATCCACGCCGGTCTGGAGTGCGCCGTGATCGGGGACCGCTTCCCGGGGATGGACATGATCTCCTTCGGCCCCACCATCGAGAACCTCCACTCCCCGGCGGAGCGCCTGCACCTGCCATCGCTGGGGCGGACGTGGGAGTTTTTGACGGCCGTGATGGCGAGGCTGGCCGCTGGGGCCAAATAGGGCCGCGCCTGGGGCCGCTTGCGGAAAGCCAGCGGCGGCTAACGGCCGATGTGCCGACCCAGAACACGGTGGGTGGCCGGATGGACCGTCCCGCGGGGTGGGGAGAAAGCCCGGGGAAGGACCCCTGGGATTTAGAGCCGGGCGAGTTCGTTGAGGGCCGCGCGCACCTCGCGGGCGCCGCGGTCGAAGACCTTGCGCACGGCGCTGTGCTCCTGTCGGACGCTTGCCAGGGAGTAGCTGCCGCCGGTTTTTTTGAGAAACGCGTCCACCAGAGGGCGCACCGCCTGCCAGCTGTCGCGCCGGGTCTGGTTCTCCAGCGGGGTCAGCCCGTCCAGCGCCTGCAGCGTCCGGCGGTGGAAACGGGAGACAAAGAATTTCCGCAGCAGGGTCATCCAGAGGACGAAGAAAAGCGCGCCGATCCCCCCGCCCACGGCCAGGTTGAAAATCGGATCGCCGGTCAGCACCCCGTAGACGGACAGCAGGCCGCTCACGCCCGCCCCGGCAAGCAGACAGACTATGAGCCCGAGAAGCGCGTTTTTGATCTGAAAGCCGATAAACTTGCGCCGGTAGACCATCAGGGCCTCCAGCAGGTGGGCCAGCCGTTCACCGTGGGTCTCGATGAAGGTCGCCAGGTGGTCCAACCGGTAGCGCGGCGCATCGGCGATGGCCTTTTTGAGCTCCTCCCGCTGGTTGCCGAGCTCTGTGAGATAGGCGCTATAACAGGTGTCGACCTCCTCCTTGTCGTTGATGGCGCGCGGCGAGTAGGTCAGGTGGATCAGGGGGATGTCCTTGCGGCCGGTGATCTGGGAGAGGTTCCAGCACAGGGTGCCGTAAACCCGCAACAGGTCGCTGAGGGAGGTGCATTCGTCGATGCGGTTGAGCACAAAGAGCACCCGGTCGTCGAAGGTCCGCGTCGGCAGGGTGTCCCGCAGGCTGATGTGGGCTTCACGGACCGTCCCGGCCTTGTGGGGGTCGAACATCACCAGCACCAGATCGGCGATCTGGGCCAGGTCCCCGATGACGTCCTGGTAGTTGTAGCCCCGGTCGCGCTCGGTGATGCTGTCCAGCATCCCCGGGGTATCGATCAGGGCCAGGTTTCTGAGAAAGGGGGAGTTGACCTTTTTGAGGCGAAAATGGGTGGCGAAGCGCTGACCGTGCTTTTTCAGGCCTTCGAAGGGAAACTCCGGGTCATTGAGCAGGAACCGGCCGTCGCGCTCCTCGGTGACCCGCACCGGGCCGCCGCTGGGAGCGGTCTCGTCGAAGGTGATCACGGTGAAGGAATCGTCGGTGGGCGCCTGCCCGGTGCGCTGGATGTTACCCCCCAGGAACTCGTTGATCAGGGTGGATTTGCCCGAAGAGTAGTTGCCCAGCACCAGCACCTGGGGCCGCCACTTGATGTTGCTCTCCAAGGGCACTTCGCTGTAGCCGTAGCGCAGGGCCACCGGGGTGAGCTCTTTTTCCACCAGATCCAACAGCTCGGCGCGCAGCGCGTTGATGTAATTCTCCCGGTACATGGGGATGTCGCCGGGGGGCGATTCGGTTTTGGTCATGTGCGGCACTCCAGGCTCGGCAGGGCGGCGTTGGCCCGACGGGTCAACGGGAATTTGAAATCTGCGTCCGCCTCCGGGTCGCCGGCAGGCCGCAGGGCTCCATCAGTTTCTGAAACTTAGCAAAATGTCTTCTGCGAGTCAATCAAGAGTCTGCGGCCGGGTCCGGCCGGCCGGCCTGAAAATCTCCTTGACACGCCCCCCCGCAGTCCATAAGGGGAAATCCGGCCGCAGAATGGCCGATTGGCCCCCACCCCGGCCGGGGTTTTAGGGTCGAGGCCCTTATCACCCGGCGCAGCGCAATCACCCCGAAAGGATGCCGCGATGAAATATCACCCCATCGACCCGACCCTCTTCGTCCGCAACCGCCGCCGTCTGACCAACGCCCTGCCCCCCGGCGCGGTCGCGGTCTTCAATGCCAACGACGTCATGCCCACCAGCGCCGACGGCGTCCGCTCCTTTGTCCAGAACACCGACCTGTTCTACCTCTGCGGGATCGATCAGGAGGAAACCATTCTGCTGCTGTGCCCGCAGGCCGAGGAGGAGAAGCACCGCGAAATCCTTTTTGTGAAGGAAACCAACCCGGAGATCGCCACCTGGCAGGGCCGCAAACTCACCCAGGAGGAGGCCACGGCGCTGTCGGGGGTGCAGACGGTTTACTGGCTGACCGAATTCGAGCGCGTCTTCCGCCCGCTGGCGCTTGCCGCGGAGCGCATCTACCTCAACACCAACGAGCACCTGCGGGCCGAGGTGTCCGTGGAAACCCGCGACCAGCGGTTTCTGCGGTGGTGCCGGGGGGCATTTCCGCTCCACCGCTACTGCCGGCTGGCGCCCATCATGCAGGACCTGCGAGTGGTCAAGGCGCCCGCCGAGGTGGACCTGATCCGCCGGGCCTGCCGAATCAGCGAACAGGCCTTTCGCCGCCTGCTGACCTTCATCCGCCCCGGGGTGTGGGAATTCGAAATCGAGGCCGAACTGGTGCACGCCTTTCTCAGCAACCGCGCGCGCCGGCCGGCCTTCGCGCCCATCGTGGCCTCCGGCGCCGACACCTGCGTGCTGCATTACACCCAAAATGACAAACAGTGCCGCGACGGGGACCTGGTGCTGATGGATTTCGGTGCGGAGTACGCCAACTACGCCTCGGACCTGACCCGCACCGTTCCCGTCAACGGCCGCTTCAGCCCCCGCCAGCGGGCGATCTACGACGCCGTCCTGCGCATCCAGCGGGCGGCCATCGACCGCCTGCGGCCCGGCAACACCCTGGCCGCCTATCAGCGCGAGGTGGGGCTGGTGGCCGAAAAGGAGATGATCGCCCTGGGGCTGTTGGACGCCCGTGAGGTGGCCGCCCAGCCGGCCGATGCGCCACTTTACAAGAAATACTTCATGCACGGCACCTCCCACCACCTGGGGCTCGACGTCCACGATGTGGGCCTCCCGGGGCGGGCCTTGGATGCCGGGATGGTGCTGACTTGTGAACCGGGGATCTACATCCGTGAGGAGGGAATCGGCGTGCGGATCGAAAACGACATTCTGGTCACCAGCGGCGACCCGCTGGACCTGACGGCGTCGGTGCCAATCACGGCCGATGAGATCGAAGAGTTGATGGCCGGGTGATTGTTGAACTTTTTGGCGCAGGCTGAAAAAACAGACTAATTTCAGCGCTTTGGGATAAAAAGTTAAAAAATGCGGTGAGGTTACCGCACCCGTTTGAACCCTCGGCCCTTAAGAAGGCGCTTATTTCTTGCTGGAGGCGTAGCCGTCGGCGTACCACCCGCCGCCTTTGAGTTTGAACGAACACTGGGACATGATCTTGACGGCCTTCTGACCACACTTGGGGCAATCGATCTTTTCGGTGTCCATCCGCACAAGACGCTCGGTAATGGTGCCATCGGGGCATTTGAATTCATAGACCGGCATGACGCAATCCCTTTCGACTGGTTGATTTAAAGCGGTCTAAATATACTGTTTCGACATACGGCGTCAAGGGGTTTGGGGGTTTTTTGAAAAAAAATAGCGCCTCATGGGGCTGCGGCGGCAGCGAAGCCCACGCTAAAGGTGCTGCCCGCACCGGGCGTGCTTTCCACTGCGATGTCGGTCCCGTGAGCGCGGGCGATAGCCCGCGCCAGGCTGAGACCCAACCCGGCCCCCGAGCGGCTGCGGCTCACGTCGCAGCGGTAGAAACGCTCGAAAACGTGGGGCAGGTCCGCCCGCTGGATACCGACCCCGCTGTCCCGGACGCTCAGACGGTACCCGGTGCCGGGTGCGGCCTCAACAGCCACCGTCACCCGCCCCCCGGCCGGCGTGTACTTCAGGGCATTGTCCACCAGATTGGCCAGCAGCCGTTGAACCATGCGGGTATCGCCCCGGATGTGACAGGCCCGGGGTGCCTCAATGGTCAGTTCAACCCCGTTATCCTCGGCCATCGGCCGGAAGAGCTCGCAGGCGTCGCGGGCCACCCCGGCCAGGTCCAGATCCCCCAACTGCGGCCGGTCGACGCCGGCTTCGGTCCGCGAAATGGTCAGCATGGTGGTGATCATGTCCAGCAGCCGGTCACACTCCTCGATGGTGCTGCCGGCCATGGCCTGGTAGTCGGCCAGACTGCGGCCGGTGGTGAGGGCGATCTCGGCAGCCCCCCGGATGCGGGTCACCGGGCTTTTGAGATCGTGGGCGATGTTGTCGTTCATCTCCTTGATGCCGGTCACCAGGGTCTGGATGCGGTCCAGCATGCCGTTGAAGGTCAGCGCCAGCTGATCGATCTCGTCGCCCCGGGCCTGAAGCGGCACCCGCTCCTCCAGGCTGCCGGCGGAGATGCGGCGCGCCGTGCGGGTGACGTTTTGCACCCCCACCAGCGCCCGCCGGGCGAGGAACCAGCCCCCCAGGGCGGCGGCCAGAATCAGAAGCGAGAGGGTGCCCAGAAAAACCCGGCGGAAGGTCTGGATAATCCCCACATAGTGCTCCAGGGATTGGCCGATCTGCAGCACCACGCCGGGTCCGATCAATCCGTAGAGGATGCGCACCGGGATCCGGCGGGCGTCCACCCGGACGGTTTCCAGCACCGGCGGCGACCCGCCAATCAGGGCGCCCAGGGCCTGTCGGTTAATCCCGATATTTTCCCAGTAGGAGATGTTGGAGGAGGAAAAGGCCGCCCCGCTGGGGTAGAGCAGGCGGATGAAGATCTTTTTCTCCCCCGCCGCCTGGGCCTCGAGGATCGCCGCCCGCCGCACGCCTTCGATTCCGCCGGCGCGCATCACACGCCCGAAGGCCGCCAGCTGATCCTGTAGATCGCGGTCGACGGCCTCGCGCAGGGTGGTGGTGATCAGGAAATAAAAGAACAGGAAGGCCACCCCGCTGGAGAGCGTGAAAACCCCCGCGTACCAGAGGGTCAGTCGAAAGGCCAGGCTGCCGCGGCGCCTAACCATCTTCCCTGAGGACATAGCCCACCCCGCGCACGGTGTGAATCAGCCTGGGCGCAAAGCCCTTGTCGATCTTGTCCCGCAGCCGGCAGATGCGGGCCTCGACCACATTGGTCTGGGGATCGAAGTTGTAGTCCCAGACATGCTCCATGATCATTGTTTTGGAAACCACCCGGCCGACGTTGCGCAGCAGGTACTCCAAGAGCGAGAACTCCAGGGGCTGCAGATCGATCTTGCGCCCGGCGCGCCGCACCTCGCGGCTGATGAGATCCAGGGTCAGATCGGCGGCCGCCAGCCGGGTGGGCTCGGAAAGGCCGCCGGCGCGCCGGATCAGGGCCTGCACCCGGGCCAGGAGCTCCGAGAAGGCGAACGGTTTGGTGAGGTAGTCGTCGCCGCCGGCCTGGAGGCCGCGCACCCGGTCGTCGATGGCGCCCTTGGCGCTCAGGATGATCAACGGCGTGGCGACCCGCGCCCGGCGGAGACGCTGGATCAGGGTCAACCCGTCCAGGCGCGGCAGCATGAGATCCACCACCAGCACGTCATAGGGTTCACTGGTCGCCAAAGCCAGGCCGGTCTCGCCGTCGGCGGCGTGGTCCACCGCAAAGCCGGCGGCCTTGAAGCCCGCGATGACAAACGAGGCGATCTTGCGGTCGTCTTCCACCAGCAGCAGCCGCATAGGGGCACCCTCCTTTCGTCGCGCTGGGCGGCCGATGCCCTCCCCGCAGGTTTTTCCGGGGCCCTCAGCCCGTACCCCGGCCACCGTCCCAGATGATGCAGAAAACAGCCCCCAGGACGAGCGAACTGCCCAAATACCCCGCCGGGCTGAAATACTCCCCCCACCACAGGAAGGCCACCACACCGGCGATCACCGGCTCCAGGCTGGCAACGATGGCCGCCCGGGTGGGTTCCAAATAATAAAGCCCCTTATAGTAGCAGAGGTAGGCGCCGTAGGTCGATACCAGCGCCACGGTGCCAAGCGCCAGCCAGGCCAGCGGGCTCCTGGCGCCCAGAGAGACCCAGGGCAAAAGTCCCAGCGCCCCCACCGGCAGCATGTAGAAAAAGAGGTTGGGTGAGCTGTAGCGCCCGGAGAAGTATTTGCCGAAGATGTAGTAGAGTGCGTAACAGAACCCCGCCACGAGTCCCGCGCCGACGGCGATCAGGGGGTTGGCGCCGGGGCTGCCGAGGTCGATGCCGCCCGCCCCCAGCGAGACCACCGCCACCCCGACCAGGGTGAGCGCCAGTGCCAGGAGTTTCAGGGGGCCCATGGGCTCCTTGAAAATAACCCGCGAGATCAGGGCCACCCAGGCGGGCGCGGTGTAGAGCAGCACCGCGGCCAGGGCCGCACCGCCCTCCCGGATGGCGATCTGGTAGGAGCCGTAAAAGAGCGTCACCCCGCTGACGGCAAACCCCAGCAGCGGGGCGATGTCGCGCCGCTTAAGACGCACCTCGCCGAGAACCAGGGCGTGCAGCCCGAAACAGACCCAGGCCATGGTCGCCCGCCAGAAAGCGGCCTCCAGCGGGGCCACGCCTTCGCGAAAGGCCAGCCGCGAAAAGGGGCCGATCATGCCCCAGAGCGCCGCCGCCAGCAGGATGAATCCGTATCCCTTGAGTTTGATGGCCTGTCCTTTCACTGGGCGGCAATTCAGCACCGAGGGCGTCCCCCCGCGCCGACGGCTTACGCGCCGGCGGCCGGCAACGAGTCCAGCCGTTTCTGACGAAAGACGAACGCGTGCAGCTGGGAGAGCAGCATGCCGGCCATCATCAGGCTGCAGCCCAGCAGCGCACGCCCGGTGAGGATCTCCCCCAGCAGCAGCCAGCCGCCCAGGGCCGCAAAGACCGACTCCAGGCTGAGGATGATGGCGGCGTGGGCGGGGCGGGCATCCCGCTGGGCCACCACCTGCAGGGTGTAGGCGACCCCCACCGACAGCAGCCCACCGTAGAGAATCGGCAGCGCGGCTGCCATCACCGCCGCCGGCGTCGCGGTTTCCAGGGCCGCGGCGGTGATCAGGCTGAGCAGCGCGCAAACCGCAAACTGGATGCAGGCCAGCAGGACCGATTCGATCCGGGGCGACAGCCAGCCGATGATCAGCACGTGGAGCGCCCAGAAAAAGGCGCCCACCAGCACCAGCAGGTCGCCGAAGGCGATCCTGAAGGCCGCGGTGACGCTCAGCAGGTAGAGCCCGACGGCGGCCAGCACGGCCCCGACCCAGGTCCCCAGATCGGGGCGCTGCTTCCAGAAGAGTCCCAGAAGGGGCACGATCACCACGTAGAGGCCGGTGATGAAGCCGGCGTTGCCCGCGGTGGTGTAGACCAGCCCGGCCTGCTGCAGCGACGCCCCCATGAAAAGCGCCACCCCGGCCAGAACGCCGCCCCAGAGGATCGTTCTGCCGTCGGCCGGGGGCACCAGCGCCGCCGCCGCCGACGGGTGCCTGCGCTTGAGCAGCACCAACGGGACCAGCGAGAGGCTCCCCAGGGCGAAGCGCACCCCGTTGAAGGTGAACGGTCCGAGGTGCTCCATCCCCATCCGCTGGGCCACGAAGGCAAACCCCCAGATGGTGGCGGTGAGCATCAGGAGGGCGTCTGATTTCAGGGTTCGCAGCATCGGTTGCGGTTCTCCGAGCGGCTCACAGCAGGGTCAGTTGTTGGGGGACGACGACCTCCAGGCGCTCCACCTTCTGGAAGCCCCGGGGCAGCGCCCGGCCGCGACGCCCGCGTTCGCCTTGGAAATCGGCGATGTTTCCGGGCTTGAGGGTGAAATGCTGCCGGCCGGCGTGGACCACCAAATTGCTGCCGGGGGAAAAGACCGCCAGATGGGTCAGCAGCTCCTCCCGGGCGGCCGCCTTTTTGGCGGGAATGTGGACGATCTTGTTGCCCTTGCCGCGCGCCAGGGTGGGCAGCTCATCCACCGCGAAGACCAGCATGCGCCCCTGCGAGGTGACCGCGGCCAACAGATCACCGTCTTTTTCCGTCAGGCGGCAGGGGGGCAGCGGGCGGGCCCCCTTGGGCAGGCTCAGGACGGCCTTGCCGGCGCGGTTGCGGCTGAAGAGGTCCTCCATGCGGGCCACGAAGCCGTAGCCGGCATCGCTGGCCAGGAGCAGGCGCTGGCCGGGTTCCTCTATCAGCACGGCGCTGAATTCGGCCCCGGCGGGCAGGCTCAGCCGCCCGCTGAGGGGCTCCCCCTGGCCGCGCGCCGAGGGCAGGCTGTGGACCGGCAGGGCGTAGCTGCGGCCGGTGGAATCCAGGAAGACGGCCAGCTGGTTGCTGCGCCCCAAGGCGGCGGAGTGGAACCCGTCGCCGGCCTTGTAGCTCAGCCGCTCGGGTTCGACCTCGTGCCCTTTGGCCGCCCGCACCCAGCCGTTGACCGAGAGCACCACCGTCATCGGCTCGGCGGGCAGGATGTCGGTCTCCGAAAGCGCCTGGGCCTCGGCCCGAGCGACGATCGGTGAGCGCCGCGCATCCCCGTATTTTTCGGCGTCGGCGGCGATTTCATCGGCCACCAGGGCTTTCAAACGGGCCTCGCTGCCCAGGACATCCGCCAGCCGGTCGCGCTCGGCCGCCAGCTCGGCCTGCTCACCGCGTATGCGGGTTTCCTCGAGCCTGGCCAAATGGCGCAGCTTGAGCTCCAGGATCGCCTCAGCCTGGATCTCGGTCAGTCCGAAGCGCGCCATCAGAACCGGTTTGGGGTGATCCTCGGAGCGGATGATGGCGATCACCGTGTCGATGTCCAAAAAGGCGATCAGCAGGCCCTCCAAAACATGCAGCCGCGCCAGGACCTTGTCCAGGCGGTGCTGCAGACGCCGCCGGACCGTGGTCAGGCGAAAAGCCAGCCACTCCGTCAGGATCTCCACGAGCCCCCTGACCCGGGGGCGGCCGTCGACCCCGATCATGTTCAGGTTGACGCGGTAGGTGCGCTCCATGTCGGTGGTGGCAAAGAGGTGGGCCATCAGTTGGGCGACCTCCACGCGGTTTGAGCGCGGCACGATCACCAGGCGGGTGGGCTCCTCGTGGTCGGACTCGTCCCGCAGGTCGGCCACCAGGGGCAGCTTCTTGGCGGCCATCTGGGCGGCGATCTGTTCCAGGACCTTGGCCCCGGAGACCTGGTGCGGCAGGGCGGTGACGACGATATCGCCGTTTTCGCGGTAGTAGGCGGCGCGCATGCGCAGCGTGCCGCTGCCGCTGCGGTAGATGTTGCGCAGCTCCGCGGGCGGCGTGATGATTTCAGCCGCGGTGGGAAAGTCGGGCCCCTGGATGAAGGTGCAGAGGGCCTCCAGGTCGGCGTCGGGGTGCTGCAGGAGGTGCACCAGGGCCTGGGCGACCTCTCCCAGGTTGTGGGGCGGGATGTCGGTGGCCATCCCCACCGCGATGCCGGTGGCGCCGTTGAGCAGCAGGTTGGGCAGGCGCGCCGGCAGCAGCAGGGGCTCCACCAGGGTACCGTCAAAATTGGGCCCCCAGTCCACCGTACCCTGCCCCAGCTCCCCCAGCAGGAGCTCGGCATAGGGCGAGAGCCGCGCCTCGGTGTAGCGCATGGCGGCGAAGGATTTGGGGTCGTCGGCCGCGCCCCAGTTGCCCTGGCCTTCGATCAGCGGGTAGCGATAGGAAAAATCCTGGGCCATCAGAACCATGGCCTCGTAGCAGGCCGAATCCCCGTGGGGGTGGAACTTGCCCAGCACGTCGCCCACGGTGCGCGCCGACTTCTTGAACTTGGCGCTGGACTTCAGCCCCAGTTCTGACATGGCGTAAACGATGCGCCGCTGGACCGGCTTGAGCCCGTCGCCGATGTGGGGCAGGGCGCGGTCCAGGATCACGTACATGGCGTATTCGAGGTAGGCCTTTTCGGCAAATTCCTCGAAAGGCAGCTGCTCGACGCCGTCCAGGCTCAATCGGGAGGGGTCAGACATAGGGCTTCGGTGGTTCTCCTTTCAGGCGGTGTCAGGTTCTTCGGGCGCAGCCGCGGGCCCGAGCTGCCCGCGTGCTTCCAGCCAGCCGCGTCGGTCGGCGGCCCGCCGCTTGGCCAGCAGCATGTCCATCAGGCCGAGGGCCTTGTCGCCGGAGGCCAGCGTCAGCTGCACCAGCCGCCGGGTGTCGGGGGCCATGGTGGTTTCCCGCAGCTGCAACGGGTTCATTTCCCCCAGGCCCTTGAAACGCTGGACGTTGACCCGCGCGGCTTTCTTTTTGGCTTCGATCCGGTCCAGGACAGCCTGTTTTTCGGATTCGTCCAGGGCGTAGTAGACCTCCTGCCCCACGTCGATCCGGTACAGCGGCGGCATGGCGACGTAGACGTGGCCGGCTTGGATCAGCGGCCGGAAGTGCTGCAAAAAGAGCGCACACAGCAGGGTCGCGATGTGCAGGCCGTCGGAGTCGGCATCGGCCAGAATGCAGATTTTGGCGTAGCGCAGCCCGCCGAGCTCTCCGGAGCCGGGGTCCACCCCGATGGCGACCGCGATGTCGTGAATCTCCTTGGAGCTCAGCACCTCGGCCGAATCCACCTCCCAGGTGTTCAGGATCTTGCCGCGCAGCGGCATGACCGCCTGGAATTGGCGGTCGCGGGCCTGCTTGGCCGACCCGCCGGCGGAGTCGCCCTCCACCAGAAAGAGCTCGCTGCGCAGCGGGTCCTGCAGCACGCAGTCGGCCAGCTTGCCGGGCAGGGCCGGCCCGCTGGCCACCCGTTTACGAGCCACCTTCCTGCCCGCCCGCAGCCGTTGCTGGGCGTTGGCCAGCGCCATTTGGGCCAGCTGCTCGCCGACCTCGGTGTGCTGGTTGAGCCACAGGCTGAAGGCGTCGCGGACCGCCCCGGAGACGAAGGCCGCACACTGGCGCGAGGAGAGCCGCTCCTTGGTCTGGCCGGAGAACTGGGGATTCTGCATCTTGACCGACAGCACGTAGCAGCAGCGCTCCCAGATATCGTCGGGGGCCAGTTTGACACCCCGCGGGGCCAGTTTGCGGAAGTCGCAGAACTCCCGGATGGAGGCCAGCAGCCCGCTGCGAAAGCCGTTGACGTGGGTGCCGCCCTGGGGCGTGGGAATCAGGTTGACATAGCTTTCGGTGACCAGCTCGCCCCCTTCGGGCAGCCAGACCACGGCCCAGTTGAGGGCCTCGGCGCTGCCGGCGAATTCGCCCACCAGCGGCGCTTCGGGCAGCAGCTCGTAGTTGCAGAGGCTGTCGTCGAGGTAGTCTTTTAGCCCGTCGGCATAACACCAGGTCTCGCTTTCGCCGCTGAGGTCGTTGGTGAAAGAGACCGTCAGGCCCGGGCACAGCACCGCTTTGGCCCGCAGGACGTGCCTCAAGCGCCGGAGCGAGAAGCGCGGGACTTCGAAATAGTCCGGGTCCGGCCAAAACCGCAGGCTGGTGCCGGTGTTGCGCTGCCCCACGGCGCCGACGTCGGCCAGCTCGCCGCACTTCTCACCGCCTTCGAAGGCGATCTCGTAGCGCCGGCCGCCGCGCTTGATGGCCACCTCCAGGCGCCGGGAAAGGGCGTTGACCACCGAGACCCCCACCCCGTGCAGACCGCCGGAGAAGGTGTAGTCCTTGTTGGAGAACTTCGCGCCGGCGTGCAGGCGGGTCAAAATCAGCTCTACCCCGCTGATCCCCTCCTCCGGGTGGATGTCCACCGGCATGCCGCGGCCGTTGTCACTGACCTCAAGCGAGCCGTCGGTATGCAGTCGCACCTCGATCCGGTCGGCAAAGCCGGCGATGGCCTCGTCGACGCTGTTGTCGATGACCTCCTGGCCGAGGTGGTTGGGGCGCTCGGTGTCGGTGTACATCCCCGGCCGGCGCTTGACCGGCGCCAGGCCCCGCAGGACCTCGATTGATTCGGCCGTGTAGCTTTCCTTGGGCATGAGTCCCTTACACCCGCCACCGGACCCGACCTCCGGCGACGGCCGGAATGCAGCCGGGGCGGGGGGCGGAGTTTGAAATCGGCATGACGGGATCGGGCATCATACCGATTTTTGTTTTTTATGCAATTGCATTTGCGGCCCCAGAGGGGCGGCGGTCGGCCGCAAGCCCGCGCCCAACCGCGCTTGAGGGGATTACACCACCCGCTGGTTTGGTGCGGACCATTTTCGGGCCGCGAGCGGTTCAGGGGGCCACTTCAGCGGCGATCCAGTCCAGAAAAGGCGGGTTTCCGGCGGTCACCGGCAGCGCCAGGACGCAGCAGCACTCATAGCTGTGAAGGGCCTTGACGCGCGCCACCAGCGCATCGACCTTGGCGGCCACGGTCTTGGCGATCACCACGACCTCCTGGCCCTCCTGCAGCTCGCCTTCCCAGCGGTAGACGGCGCGCATGCCGTCGATGATGTTGACGCAGGCCGCCAGGCGCTCTTCCACCAGGGTCCGGCCGATGCGCCGGGCCTCGGCCAGATCGCCGGCCGTCATGTAGACTATCTGGGCTTGCATGGGGAAATCCTCCTTGATTTTTCGGGCGGCAGCCGGCGGGGTTAGCGGCCGGGCGAGTTTCAGCCCGGTCGCTGGCCGCATCGGCAGGCGCCCTTTTGCATTTGCAGCGCAGGCATGCTAAGAACCCGGCGAATGGGCGAAGGCGCGCTGGGCGGGCCGTCGCCAGCGGCAGGTGACAGGATCAGATCGCCGGGAGATGACGGGCGCAGATGAAAAAAATCGTGACCATCGGCGGCGGCAGCGGCCAGTTCGCCCTGCTCTCCGGATTGCGGGATGAAGCCGGCATCCACCTGACGGCGGTGGTCTCGATGGTGGACAGCGGCGGTAGCACCGGGCGGCTGCGCGACGAGCTGGGGATTCTGCCGCCGGGGGACGCGCTGAAGTGCATCCTGGCGCTCTCCCCGTTCCAGGAGACCGCCCGCGCCCTGCTGCTCAAACGCTTTCGGCAGGACCCGCGCCTGCGCGGGCACAATGCCGGCAATATGCTCCTCACCATGCTGTCGCGCTACATCGGCAGTTTTCCGGCGGGGATTCAGGCCCTGGCCGAAATCCTGGACGTCAGGGGCGACATCCTGCCGGTGACCATCGACAAGGCCACCCTTGTGGCGCGCCTCACCAACGGCAGCCACGTCTACGGGGAGAGCGCCATCGACGTGCCCCGAGGCAACCAGCGGGAAAAAATTCAGGAGGTCTTCCTGGTGCCCCACCACAGCGACGCCATCTCGGTCTACCCCCCGGTGATCAGTGCCATCCGCGAGGCCGACCACGTCATCATCGGCCCCGGGGACCTGTTTACCAGCATCTTCTCCAACCTGGTGGTCCCCGGCGTGTGCCAGGTGCTGCGGGAAACCCGCGCCAAGCTGATCTACGTGCTCAACATCATGACCAAGTTCGGGGAGACCCACAATTTCATGGGGCGCGACTTTGTGGGCACCCTGGAGACGTGTCTGGAGCGCAAAGTCGACGGGGTGGTGGTCAACACCCGCCGGCCGGATGCGGACCTGCTGACGAAATACGCCGGTCAGAAGGCCGAGTTCGTGATCTGCGATTTCCGGGACCCCAGCTGGTCCGGCCGCACCGTCTACACCGCCGATCTGTTGGAAACCTCGGGGGGCATTGTGCGCCACGACGCCAAGAAACTGGCGGCGCTGATCATGCGGATCATATCCGGGGAACAGGAGCCCGACCCATGCCCCGCCGACTGATCGTGGGGGTGATGGGCGGCGGGGCGGTGGACCCGCGCACCGCCGAGCTGGCCTACCGGCTGGGGCAATTGATCGCCGATGCGGGCTGGATTTTGCTGAATGGCGGCCGCAACTGCGGGGTGATGGCCGCCTCGGCGCGCGGCGCCCGGGAACGCGGCGGGCTGACGGTGGGGGTCCTGCCGGATGCCGACCGCCGCCAGGCGGCCCCCTGGATTGACGTTGCGATCGTCACCGGCATGGGCAGCGCCCGCAACGCCATCAACGTTCTCTCCAGCGACGTGGTGGTGGCCTGCGCCGGCGGGGCCGGCACGCTGTCGGAGATCGCCCTGGCCCTCAAAGCCGGTAAAACGGTGATTCTGCTGGATTTCGATGTCCGCGGGGCTTTTGCCGCCCAGGCGGCCGCCGGCCGGCTGCTCCTGGCTGCCACCCCCGAGGAGGCCGCCGCCGAAATCCGGCGCCTGAACCCCATGGGCCTTCAAACACACCCGGCCTGAAGCAGCGCCTCGGCCAGGATCAGGTCTTCGGCGGTGGTGATCTTCAGGTTGGTGCGGCTGCCGGCGACCACATGCACCGGCGCTCCCAGGCGCTCCACCAGCTGGGCGTCGTCGGTGGCCGTCACCCCCTCGCGCCGCGCCCGCTGGTGGGCCTTGAAGATCAGCCCGGTGCGAAACGCCTGGGGGGTCTGCGCCAGCCAGATGTTGCGGCGATCACAGGTGGCCTCTACCAGGCCCCCGGGGCCGACCCGCTTGAGGGTGTCCACCGCCGGAACCGCCAGGATGCTGGCCCCCCAGCGGCGCGCACCCGCCACGCAGCCCGCCAGATTATGGGCCGCCAGCAGCGGGCGCACGGCATCGTGGATCACCACCAAGTCCCCCTCACCCTGCGGACAGCGGCAGAGCCCGTGGTAGACCGACTCCTGGCGCTCCCGCCCGCCGGCGACCAGTTCAACCGGTTTGCCCAGCGCCGCCAGGAAATTTTCCCGACAGTAATCCAAGTCCTCCCCAGGCACCACCAAAACCAGGGAGTCCACCACCGGGCTGGCCTCGAAGACCGCCAAAGTGCGCGCCAGCACCGCCTGCCCGGCCAGCGGCCGGTACTGTTTGCGCAGCGCCCCCGGCAGGCGCGAGCCGCTGCCACCGGCGACAATGATGGCGGAGATCACCTTAAGGCCCCTTCCGAAAGGTTGATGAAGCGGTAAGCCAAAATCCAGAGGGTGTTTTTCAAAGACGACAGCCGGATTTACATCGTCTGGTGCAGCAGGCGTTTTATGTCCCGTCGTCCCGGGCCGAGCATCCCAGCAGCCGGCGATAAAGGCCCTGTGGCTGTCTGAGCGCAAGCGCGTTCCACAGGGCCCGCCGGCTGCGAGAAGCG
>JAJDNY010000074.1 GCA_022340425.1 Desulfobacteraceae bacterium
GCCGGGCCCCTTAAAGTTGGTGGACCGGTACAAAGTAAAAATCAGACAGTTTCGTAGAAAGCCCAAGTTCAAGGCGCGCAAATCTCGAGGATTGCGGCGTACTTATGTACGCCGCAGCGACCTCGAGATGCAGTGCAACGCGGAAATTGGGTTTTCTACGAAACTGTCAAAGTTCCACTCCCGCCCGCCCCGGCCAAAGGAGGCCCCGATGCAGTACGTCATCATCGGCAACGGCGTGGCCGGCACCCACGCCGCCGAAAGCATCCGCCGCCTGGACCCCCACGGGGTCATCACCCTGATCGCCGCCGAAGAGGACGCCCCCTACTGCCGACCGATGATCAGCATGCTGCTGGAGGGCTCGGCCGCCGCCGCACAGCTGCCCATCCGCGGCCCCGATTTTTACGACGCCCTCAAAATCGACGCGGTCATCGGCAAGCGCGTGCGCGCCATCGACGTGGCCGCCCGCACCGTCACCACCGACGCCGGGCGCCGCTTCGCCTTCGACCGCCTGCTGATCGCCAGCGGGGCCGATCCCCGCCCCATCAAGGCCCGCGGGCTGCACCTGGAAAATCTCTTTTTCATGCGCACCGCGGCCCAGGTCCGGGCCATGCTGCGGGCGCTGCCGGCCTGCCGCCGGGCTCTCGTCCTGGGCGGCGGGCTGGTGGGCTTCAAGGCGGCCTACGCCCTCCTGCGGCGCGGCCTGGCGGTCACCCTGCTGATCCGCTCGGGCCACCCCCTTTCCATGCAGGTGGACCCCCAGGCCGGCGCGATGATCCTGGCTTCGCTCCAAGAACAGGGCCTCACGGTGCGGGTCCAGGCCGAGGTGACGGCCTTCGAGGGCCAGACGACGGTGAGGAGCGCACATCTCTCCGACGGCAGCACGGTGCCCTGCGACCTGGTGGTGATCGGCAAGGGCGTCTTGCCGGCGCTGGATTTCGTCCCCCGGGAGGCCATTGCGGTGGACCTCGGGGTGGTGGTGGACCAGTACCTGGAAACCAGCGCGGCGGGGATCTTCGCCGCCGGGGATGCCGCCGAGGCCCACGACATCGCCCGCAAAACCCGCTGGGTGAATGCCATCTGGCCCGAAGCGGTGACCCAGGGGCGTCTTGCCGGGATGAACATGGCCGGCCGCCCCACACCCTACAGGGGCAGCCTGGGCCGCAACGTGATCCGCATCTTTGACCTGGACGTGATGAGCGGCGGGCTGGTCAACCCGCCGCCGGATGCGCGCTACACGGTGCTGCAGCACCACAACCCCGGCCGGCGGCGCTACCGCAAGCTCGTTTTCCGCTACGATCGCCTGGTGGGCATGGTGCTAGTCAACGCCATCGAACAGGGCGGGGTGCTGCTGTCCCTGATCCAGGGGGAGATCCCCATCCGGATTCGCCGTGAGGCCCTCATGGCGCCGACCTTCAATTTCCGCCAGCTGCTGCCGGCGACGGTCTGACGCCGGCCGCGGCCCACGGGCCGCAACCCGCAACCGAAAGGAGGTTCCATGAAACGCGTCGTCGTTCACCCCGAACGCTGCGTCGGCTGCATGCAGTGCATGCTGGCCTGCGCAACGGCCCACTCCCAAAGCGGGACCCTTTTTGCGGCCGTGCGCGAAAGTCCCCCGCCCCGGCCGAGGGTCCACGTGGGGGCCGGCCTCTACGGCGAGGGCTTCCCCAACCGCTGCCGCCACTGCGACCCGGCCCCCTGCCAGCTGGCCTGCCTGCCCGGCGCGATCTCGCGCGACCGCGCCAGCGGCACGGTCCTGATCGACCCCGAGCGCTGCATCAACTGCGCCTCCTGCGCCATGGCATGCCCCTTCGGGGTGATCCGCTACCACCCGGAGCACCACGCGCCGCTGGGCAAAACCGTGGCCGTCAAGTGCGACAATTGCCTGGCGCGGCTTCGCCAGGGAGGGATTCCGGCCTGCGTCGAGGTCTGTAAAACCGGCGCGCTGACCTTTGAAGAGGCCGACGCGGCGCTCAAGCGCCAGACCGACGCGGTGGCCCGCAGCGTTTCGCGCACCGCCGAGGAGGTTCAGCCGGCCCCCGGATTTGCCCTGCTCAATGCCCAGCGCAAGGCCCAACTGGCCCTTAAAAACCCATGAACCCATGGAGGCCGAGATGAAACACCCCTTTGGAGAAAATACCATCACTGAAGATGGTCGCCTGATGCTCAAAAAAATGGAAAAGGACCAGGTGGCGACGGTCTGGGAGCGTTTCAACGCCCAGCAGCCCCAGTGCGGCTTCTGCGAGATGGGGCTGAGCTGCCGGGTCTGCAACATGGGGCCCTGCCGGGTGGACCCCTTCGGGGAAGGCCCCCAGCAGGGGGTCTGCGGCGCGGATGCCGACATCATCGTGGCGCGCAACCTCGGCCGCATGATCGCGGCCGGGGCGGCGGCGCACTCGGACCACGGCCGCGACCTGGTGGAGGTGCTGGCCTCCGTGGCCGAGGGGCGGGCGCCGGGCTACACCGTCAGCGATGATCCCAAGCTGCGGCGGGTGGCCGCCGAGTACGGCGTCGCCACCGGGGACCGGGCGGTTGCCGAAATCGCCGCCGACCTGGCCCGCGCCATGCAAGAGGACTACGGCACCCGCCGCAAGGCCCTTACCCTGATCAATCGGGCGCCCCGCAAACGCCGCGAGCGCTGGGCCCAGCTGGGCATCACCCCCCGGGGAATCGACCGCGAAACCTCGGAGATGATGCACCGCACCCACATGGGGGTCGACAACGGCTGGCAGAGCCTGCTGCTGCACGGCCTGCGCAACGCCCTCTCCGACGGCTGGGGCGGCTCGATGATCGCCACCGAGGTCTCGGACATCCTCTTCGGTACCCCCCGGGTGACCCCCAACAGCGTCAACATAGGGGTCCTGAAGGCCGACCAGGTCAACATCGTGGTTCATGGCCACAACCCGGTGGTATCCGAAATGCTTCTGCAGGCCTGCCAGTCGCCGGAACTCACGGAGCTGGCGCTGGCCCGCGGCGCCCAGGGGATCAACCTGGCCGGGCTGTGCTGCACGGGCAACGAACTGCTCATGCGCCACGGCATTCCCATGGCCGGCAACCACCTGATGACCGAGCTGGTGATCGCCACCGGCGCGGTGGAGATGATGCTGGTGGACTACCAGTGCATCATGCCCTCCCTGGGGGCGGTCGCCGCCTGCTACCACACCCGGATGATCAGCACCAGCGACAAGGCGCGCTTCCCGGGCATGACCCACCGCGAATTCCACCCGGACAACGCCCGGGAGCTGGCCCGGACCCTGGTTGCCGAGGCCATCGAGAACTTCAGCCGCCGGGGCGAGGTTTATATCCCGGTGGCGCCGGCCCCGTCCCTGGGCGGTTTTTCGGTGGAAACCATCATCGAGGCCCTCGGCGGCTCGCCCGAGCCGCTGATCGCGGCCCTGAAAAGCGGCCAGATCCGCGGGGCGGTGGGCGTGGTGGGCTGCAACAACCCCAAGATCCGCCACGACTACGGACATGTGACCCTCACCCGCCGTCTGATCGAAAACGACATCCTGGTGGTGGACACCGGCTGCGCCGCCATCGCCAACGCCAAGGCGGGCTTCAAGGTGGCCGAGGCGGCCCGCCTGGCGGGACCCGGTCTGAAGGAGGTCTGCGGGGCGCTGGGCATCCCCCCGGTGCTGCACATGGGCAGCTGCGTCGACAACGTGCGCATCCTGGTGCTGGCCGCGGCCCTGGCCGACGCCCTGGGGACCGACATCAGCGATTTGCCCATCGCCGGTGCGGCGCCGGAGTGGTACTCGGAAAAGGCGGTCTCCATCGGCGCCTACTTCGTGGCCTCGGGGGTCACCACGGTCCTCGGCCCCATGCCGCCCATCACGGGCAGCATGAACGTGGTCAATCTGCTGACCGAAGGGCTGGAAGATCTCCTGGGGGCCACCTTCGCCGTGGAACCCGACCCCGAAAAGGCCGCCCTCCTGATCCGGCGGCACATCGAAGACCGCCGGGCCAAGCTGGGACTGGCGGCGGTTCAGGTCTAACCCGCAAACACGCACCCCCCCGAGGGGCAGTTTGGGCTGCCCTCACCGGGGGGTTTGCGCCACAAGCGCCGGCAAGCCGCCCGTTTCGGGGGGTCGAAAACCCGAGGAGAATTTTATGAAACTCGCCACCGCCGCCTTCGACGACCGCGAAGAGGCCTGCATCCTGACGCCCCGCGGGCTCATCCCGATCGCGGCCGTCAACCGCCGCTGCAGCGCCCACTGGCCCACCGACCTGTTCCATCTGCTGGCAACGGAAGCCCTGGAAGGGCTGCAGGCCTGGTACACCGGCACCGGGCAAAATACCCTGGAGGTCCTGCCCGAAGCGGAAATCGTTCCGACCGCGGCGGTGCGCTGGCGGCCCCCTTACCACCACCCCCGCAAGATCTGGGGCATCGGCCTCAACTACCGCGCGCATGCCGCCGACCTTTCCGAAAGCGCGCCCCAGGGCATCCCGGCCAGCTTCATGAAGCCCGACACGGCCCTGATCGGCCCCGGCGATGCAATCGAGATCCCCACCCTCTCCGAACGCACCACGGCCGAAGCCGAACTCGGGGTGATCATCGGCCGCCGGTGCCGCCACGTGGCGCCCGGCGACTGGCTGAAGGTGGTGGCCGGCTTCACCCCGGTGATCGACATGACGGCCGAGGACATCCTGCGCCAAAACCCCCGTTACCTGACCCTGGCCAAGAGTTTCGACACCTTTTTCAGCTTCGGGCCGGTGGTCCTGACCCCCGATGAGGTCCCGGACGTCAGCCGCCTGGAGGTCGCCACGGTGGTAAACGGGGGGGTGCACGCCGCCAACGCGGTGGCCAACATGACCTTTGCACCGGATTTTCTGGTGGCCTTCCACTCCCGCGTCATGACGCTCCTGCCCGGGGACATCCTCTCCACCGGGACCCCGGGCGCGGCCATGATCCGCGACGGTGATCTGGTGGAAGCCCGCATCACGGGGTTCCCGGCGCTGGCCAACCCGGTGCGAGACCTCAAAGCGGCGCCGCACCCCGGCACGTGACGGGCCGACTTTGCAGCCGAGGCCGCCGACGATGCCCAACCCCCCACGAGGTGAACATGGCCGCCCCCCACGCCCCCTCCGTTATCAAAGGCAAGCTGCGCGCCCTGCGCCGCCGGCGGCGGGAGATCCTGGCGCTGCCGCCCGAAAAGGCGCTCGCCGCGATCATCGATAGCCCGGAGGCCCTGCCCCTGGTCCATTCGCTCCCGGAGCAGGACTTCTATTTTTTGGTGCAGGAGATCGGCCCCGAAGACGCCCTGCCGCTGCTCAGGATGGCCACCGGCCGGCAGTGGGAGTTTTTGCTGGACCGGGAAACCTGGCGCGGCGACCGCTGGGGTGACGCGCCCCTCACCCGCTGGCTGGGGCTCCTGTTGCAGGCCGACCCCAAGCGGGTGGTGGACTGGGTGCTGGCTGATAAAACCGAGGAGGTCAAACTCTACCTGTTCCGCAACATCGAGTTGCGGGTGCGGGAACACGACCAGGACCCCTCGGATCTGGGCGAGGGCTTCGAGACCTTCGACGACGTCTTCTACTTCCGCTTTCGCAAGCCGCCGGCCGATGTGGAGGCGCCAGCGGCCCCGCAAGCGGAGCGCGAGGCCGTCATCACCCGTCTGCTGGCGCTCCTGGCGGACCGCGACCTCACCGTATTAAACGGCCTGCTGCTGGAAGCGGCCGGCATCATCGCCGCCGAAGTCGAGGACGAAGCCTACCGCCTGCGCAACGTGCGCCTGGCCGAAAGCGGCTTTCTGCCCCTGGAGGAAGCCGTGGCGATCTACCAGCCGCTGGCGCCGGAGGACCTGCAACGCTTCGCCCGCCGAACGGCCGGCAGAAACGCGCGACAGGATTCGCCACTTCCGGTGCCCCTGTCCAGCGCAGGGCTTCTAGGGA
This sequence comes from Desulfobacteraceae bacterium, assembly GCA_022340425.1. NCBI lineage: Bacteria > Pseudomonadati > Thermodesulfobacteriota > Desulfobacteria > Desulfobacterales > Desulfobacteraceae > Desulfobacteraceae bacterium. The sequence continues at coordinate 5,890 of JAJDNY010000074.1, forward strand.
CCGAGAGTCTATTCGAGCGCGCCCTGGGCCGGGTCAGCGCCGAGGCCGAGCACGACCGCCTGCAGCAAGAGTTTGCGGCCCTCTGCAACCGCCTGATCGCCGCCGATCAGAGCCCCGTGCGGCAGCGCGAGGAGCTGCGGGCGGTGGTCCGCAAGGCCTGCGGCTACCTCAGCATCGGGCTTGAGCAACTGCTGGGCCCCTTAGCCCGGGAGGATCACGCGGCCGCCGCCGGAGCAGCCGATCTGCTGCAGCGCCATTTCCTGGAACCCCTTTTCCGGGTGGGCTACGGGCAGGCGGCGGCGCTCAAGCGCCGGACGCAGCGCTGGCAGCGGGAGAGCTGGTTCGGAGAGCGCGGGCTGCCCCTGGGGTTCTGGGGCGAGGAGGGGCTGGGGCTCGTGGGCGGGCTGCTGCTCAAACGCCCCCTTTACTTCGAGGGCTACCGCAGGGGGCATTTATACCGGGATTTCGCCGCCATGGGCGAGATCCACGAAACCCGGCGCGAGTTGGACGACCTGATTTGGCTGGACCAGCTGCTCTCGCTTTTGAACCCGCCGCTGCCGCGGGGCGAGCGGCGCTTTCTGACCTACAAGAACCTGCTGCTGACCCTCTGGGCCTGCAGCTGCCTGGGCCTGCCGGCCGCGGAGAAGTTCCCGCCGTTGGCGCTGGCCGATTTCAGGCAATTCTGCGAGGGCCTCTTCACCCCCCGCGCGCCGACTGCGGCCCCCGGTCCCCGGCGCATCCCAACCGAGCGCCGGACGGCCTTTCTGGACTGGCTGGCGGCGGGCAGCGGGCTGCGCCCGGACGAGATCTCGACCCGCCTGGGAAGCCGCCTGGAGGCGCTTTTCAGCGAAATCGAAGCGGAGCTGGGCCCGGTGGCGCCGTCGGACCTCGACCCGCGCTTCATTGGGCTCTTCCTGCTGGCCGGCGCTAAACCGCCGTCTTGATGGCTCGCGAGAAGACCCCACCGCGGGGGTTTTACGCCGTCTTCAAAATTGATGAACCAGTAAAAAGTCAAGATCTAGACGGTTTCGAAAAAAGCGCCAAGTTACGGCGCGCAAATCTCAGCGGCGTGAGGCGTACTTATGGTACGCCGCAGCGACTTCGAGATGCGACGCAACGCAGAAATTGGCCTTTTTGCGGAACCGTCAGAACTGCGCCTCCTCGGTTGAGCCCGACAAGGCCCCCACCGAGGTCTTGCCCTCGGTGATGCAGTTCATCACTTGATCGAAATAGCCGGTCCCGACGAACTTCTGATGGGTGGTGGCCATGTAGCCGCCCTCCTTCTCACGGGCGAATTCCTGCTGTTGAAAGCGCGAGTAGGCCAGCATCCCCTCCTCCCGGTAGCCGCGGGCCAGTTCGAACATCCCTAGGTTGAGGGAATGGAAGCCGGCCAGGGTCACGAACTGGAACTTGTAGCCCATGGCGCCCAGCTCGCGCTGAAAGCGGGCAATGGCGGCGTCGTCCAACTTGGCCTGCCAGTTGAAGGAAGGGGAGCAGTTGTAGGCCAGGAGTTTTCCCGGAAAGGCTTCGTGAATGCCCTCGGCGAACTTGGCGGCCTGCTCCAGATCGGGGGTCGCGGTTTCGCACCAGACCATGTCGGCATAGGGCGCGTAAGCCCGACCGCGGGCGATGGCCGCCGCCAGACCGCCGCTGATGGGGAAAAACCCCTCGGAGGTGCGCTCGCCACCGGTGATAAACGGCTGGTCGCGCTCGTCGATGTCGCTGGTCAAGAGGCGTGCGGCCTCGGCGTCGGTGCGCGCGATCAGAATGGTCGGCACCCCGCAGATATCCGCCGCCAGGCGCGCGGCGACCAGTTTGACGATAAACTCGCGGGTGGGCACCAGCACCTTGCCACCCATGTGGCCGCATTTTTTGGCCGACGCCAGCTGGTCTTCGAAGTGCACGCCGGCCGCCCCGGCCGCGATCATGGCCTTCATCAGCTCGAAGGCGTTCAGCGGCCCGCCGAAACCGGCCTCGGCATCGGCCACGATCGGCGCAAACCAGTAGGGCCCGATCTTGCAGCACTCCAGCACCGCAATCTGGTCGGCGCGGCGCAGGGCGTTGTTGATCCGTTGAACCACGGCGGGAACGCTGTTGGAGGGGTAGAGACTCTGGTCGGGGTACATTTCCCCGGCCAGGTTGGCGTCGGCCGCCACCTGCCAGCCGCTGAGATAAATCGCCTTGAGCCCCGCCTCCACCTGCTGCACCGCCTGGTTGCCCGTCAGGGCCCCCAGCGCGGCGACATAGTCCTCGGTCTGCAGCAGGTGCCAGAGCCGCTCGGCGCCGGCCTGGGCGAAGGTGTATTCCACCTTGAGCGTCCCCCGTAGCTTGAGCATCTCCTCGGGAGTGTAGGGCCGCACAATGCCCTGCCAGCGGCGATCCTGCCCCCAGAGGGTCTGCAGATGGGCGATGCGCTCGGGGTCCACCGCGTGGCTTTCGATCCGTTTGCTCAGTTCGATGGCGCGTTCTTCAATCGTCCGCATGGCGAAATCCTTTCCGTATCTTGGCTGGTAGCCCATGCACGACCGGCGGCAGCTGCCGCCGGCGGGTGCTAGGGCAGGTATTCGTAGGCGCGCAGGGTGAGAAACTCCTCCAGACTGTCGTTGGCGATGATCTCGTCGAAGAGGCGCGCTGCCGTTTGGTAGTGGCCGGCGTCGAATGCGCCCCCCCCGACGGCCTCCCGGATGCGCGCCAGCTCCTCGCCGAGAACCGCACGGAAAAGCGCCAGATCGATCTTGCGGCCGTCGCTGAGCACCCCATCGGGGTGGTGGACCCACTGCCACAGCTGGGTGCGCGATATCTCGGCTGTGGCCGCATCCTCCATCAGGTTGTAGAGCGGCACGCAGCCGCTGCCGCTGAGCCAGTGGGCCATGTACTGCACGCCCACGCTGACGTTGGTCCGCAGGCCGGCCTCGGTGATCGTGCCGCCGGGCAGTTTGAGCAGATCCGCGGCGGTCACCGCCACGTCTTCGCGCTGGCGGGCCACCTGGTTGGCCGCCGGCATGAGGCGGTTGAACTCCTCCAGGGCCAGACCCACCAGCCCGGGATGGGCCACCCAGGTGCCGTCGTGCCCATCGCCGGCCTCGCGGCGCTTGTCCTCGCGCACCTTGGCCAGGGCGGCGGTGTTGGCTGCGGGGTCGTTCTTGATCGGGATCTGGGCGGCCATGCCGCCGATGGCATGCGCGCCCCGGCGGTGGCAGGTTTTGATCACCAGCAGGGAGTAGCTGCGCATGCAATGGCGCGTCATGGTGATCTGGGCGCGGTCGGGGAAGAGATAGCCCGGCACGTTTTTGAAGCGCTTGATGAAGCTGAAGATATAGTCCCAGCGGCCGCAGTTGAGGCCGGCGATATGCTCGCGCAGCTCGTAGAGGATTTCGTCGACCTCGAAGGCCGCCGGCAGGGTCTCGATCAGGACCGTGGCCTTGATGGTGCCCTGGGGGATCCCCAGCAGGGCCTGGGCGCGCACGAACACCTCGTTCCACAGCCGGGCCTCCAGGTGGCTTTCCAATTTGGGCAGGTAGAAATAAGGGCCGCTGCCGTCCGCCATCAGCCGTCGCGCGTTGTGGAAAAAGAAGAGGGCGAAGTCAAACAGGCTGCCCGATACCGGCCGGCCGTCCACCAGCACGTGTTTTTCCACCAGGTGCCAGCCCCGCGGCCGGACGATCAGGGTGGCGGGCTGCGCAGCGAGGCGATAGTCTTTGCCCTCCGGGCTGGTGTAGGCGATCTCGCGGCGCACCGCGTCGCGCAGGTTGATCTGCCCCTCGATGGTGTTGACCCAGGTGGGCGCGTGGGAGTCCTCGAAATCGGCCATGTAGGTGCGCGCACCGGAGTTCAGTGCGTTGATCACCATTTTGCGGTCCACCGGGCCGGTGATTTCCACCCGGCGGTCCTGCAAATCCGCCGGCAGCGGAGCGATGCGCCAGTCCCCGGTGCGGACATGGCGGGTTTCCGGAAGAAAATCGGGCAGGCGCCCGGCGTCGATTTCGGCCTGGCGGACAACCCGCCGCGCCAGCAACTCCAGCCGGCGGCGGTCGAACTCGGTCTGCAGGGTGCTGACGAAGTCCAGCGCGGCGGGGGTCAGGATGGTGTCGAAGCCCGGGGCCGGCGGAGCTGTGATCTCGATCTTGGAAGCGGGTTGGATCATGGGGGGTTCCTTTCGATGGCCGCCGCAAGGCGCCGGCGCCCGTCTGGGGGGTTCGAAGCAGGCGGCGGCCCCAAGCCGGTCCGGAGCCGGCCGCGAAAGCCCGGCATCAGCGGTGCAAAGTATTGACCGTCTGCCTGCATGCCGTTTTGAAGATTGTGTTCACCACGAAGGACACGAAGAGCACGAAGGGATCAGAGGACAAAGCGCTTAATGCCATTCTTCAGCCGGGTGACGTTGAAGTTGATCAGCAATCCGGTCTTGACCCCGGCCAGCTTCATATATGTCAGCAGCTACGCCTCGTGGATGCCCTTGACTTCCTCAACGCTCTTCAACTCGATGATCAGGGCACCTTCCACCAGCACGTCAACACGGTAGCCGCAGTCCAGCCGCATGCCCTTGCACTGCACAGGCTGGGGATGCTCGGGTTTGAACTCGATGCCGTTCAGCTTGAGTTCGTGTGCCAGCCACTGTTCATACGTGGACTCAAGCAGGCCCGGTCCGAGCTCTCGGTGAACCTCGATCGCACAGCCAATCACCCGGCTCGACAGCTCGTCGAATTCCATTCTTCGTGTCCTTCGTGCTCTTCGTGGTAAAATCATCGACTCATCAGCCGCAGGGCCAGGGTTTTACCGTCGGAAAGCGAGCGGGGTCGGTGTGCGGCAGGAATTTGGCCGCACTGAAGCGGTTCATGAACTCCTGATTGACGTTGAGCTCCAGATAGGTGACGGCATCCCGGATGGCGTCGATCTCCCCGATCCGGCCGGCGTCGCAAAGCGCCAGGGTGGCCCCGCCCAGGGAGCTGTTGCCCAGGCTGCGATAGGCGCCCAGCGGCAGGTCGGGCATCATCCCGATGGTGATCGCCGAGCGGGGGTCGATGAACGCCCCGAAGGTGCCGGCGACGTAAATGGCGTCGAGCTCCTCGAAACACAGCCCGACCGTGGCGGTGAGGGTCCGCAGGATGGTGTACATGGCCGCCTTGGAGCGCACCAGGCTATCGAGATCGGCCTGGCTGATGGTCAGGTCCCGGCCGCTCTCCGACGCCGCGGCCGGCACCAGCACCAGGTGGTTGAGGCCGTCCAGCTCGCGGCAGCGCTCGCCGCAGACCTCGGGGCGCAACTTGCCGCGAATGTCGATCAGGCCGGCCAGAAAGAGCTGGGCGGCGAGATCGATGACCCCGGAGCCGCAGATCCCCCGCGGCGGCAGGTCATCGATGGTGTGAATCTCGAACGCGCCGCTGGCCGGGTCGATGCGCACCCGGTCGATCACCCCGGGGCCGGCCATCATCCCGATGGCGCTCACCCCCCCTTCCAGGGCCGGCCCGGCGGCCCCAGCGCAGCCCATCAGCCAGTGGCGGTTGCCCACGACCACTTCGGCGTTGGTGCCGACATCCACCAGGATGGCGGTCTCCTCCCGGCGGTGCAGCCCGGCGAAGAGAATCCCGGCGATCAGGTCCCCCCCGAAGTAGCTGCCGATGTTGGGAAACACCAGGACCCGGCCGGCGGGGTTGAGCCTCAGCCCCAGCGCGGCGGCCGGTAGCACCCCGGGCCGGTTGACCGCCGGGGTGTAGGGCTCGCGGATGACCCAGCGCGCCGGCAGCCCCATGAAGAGATGGGTCATGGCGGTGTTGCCGGCCACCGCCGCCAGGTAGACGTCCTCGGCCTCAAGGCCGCCGGCGCGCGCCAGCTCGCCGATTTCGGCGTTCAGGCCGTCGACGATCAGGCTCCGCAGGGATTCCCGGCCGCTGTCGCTTTCGGCCTGCTGGATGCGCACCAGGACGTCCGGCCCAATGGCGATCTGGGGGTTGTCGAAAGCGCGCTCGGCCAGCGTCGCCCCGGTCTCGAGGTCCACCAGGCGCAGCACCACCCGGGTGGTGCCCAAGTCCACCGCCAGTCCTGCCAGGGGTGCGGGGTCCTCCGGCGCCGTGACCGCCACCAGCTGCCCGACGGGGCCGTCCTGAAAGAGCAGGCAGCGCGCCCGATAGCCCCAGCGCCGCAGCCGCTCGGGAAGCGTCCGCAACAGGGGCAGGCCGATATCCAGGCGCGAAACCCCCAACCGCGCTTTCAGTACAGCCGCCAGGCGGTCGGCATCGGCGGTGTTGTCCTTGAGGCTGGGGGGCGCCAGGGTCACCTCCTGGACCCAGCGCCGGGGGGGGCTCGATTCGGGGGTATCGACGGCAGCGCTCATGGCGGTGGTCTTTCGGGTGGTGGCTTCCGGTTGCAGCGGCGGCCTGCTCAGGCGGCCAGCTGCGCCAGGATGCGGTTCATGATCTCGCCGGCGGCCCCCAGAATGGTGTAATCACTGATGCGGCCGGTAAGCGGTGTGGGCTCGGCGTTGATCTCGATTACGGTGGCACCGGCCTCCTTGGCGAAGACCGGTACGTAGGCCGCCGGGTGCACGCTGGCCGAAGTCCCGAGCACCAGCATGACGTCGCACTCCCGGGCGCTTTGACGCGAGCGCCAGAGCATCTCGGCGGGGATGTCCTCGCCGAAGAAAACGCATTCCGGCCGGAAAATGCCCCCGCAGAAACAGCGCGGCGGCATCCGGTCCAGGCAGATCTCGGCGGTGGTTTTGCGTTCGCCGCAGGCCAGACAGCGGTGGCGGGCGAAGCTGCCGTGGAATTCGACCACATCGCGGCTGCCGGCTTTCTGGTGCAGGCCGTCGACGTTCTGGGTGATGACCGTCCGCACCAGCCCCATCTCCTCCAGCCGCACCAGCGCGCGGTGGGCGTCGTTGGGCAGGGCCGCATCGATGACGCGCTTCATCTCGCGCAGCAGCACCTCCCAGACCTTGGCCGGGTCGGCCATGAAGGCCTCGATGGTGGCGTACTCCATGGGGTCGATCTTCTCCCAGACCCCTCCCGGACCCCGAAAGGGGGGGATCCCGCTTTCCACCGAAACGCCGGCGCCGGTCAACGCGGCCACCCGCCGCGCGCTCTTCAGGTCGGCAACCGCGCGCTGAATCAACTCCTGCATAGCCCACCTCGTTTCAGCTCAGACGTCAAAGCCCATCCCGACGGCGACGGCGAAACACTCCAGCGGTTTCCCGGCGGCGGCGATCCGCTGCCGGCAGTCGGCGACGATTGCATCGATTTGCGCATCGGTGCGCTCCTGATTGTGGTGAAACAACCCGAAGCGCCGCACGCCGGCCTGCAGCGCCAGTTCCAGCGCATCGGTGTAGGCCGAATGGCCCCACTCCATTTTCTGCAGATGCTCGGCCGGCGTGTACTCGGCATCGTGCAGGAGCAGATCGGCACCCCGCACGAAATCCAGATAGGCGCTGTAAGGCAACCCCTTGGGGTGCTTAACCTTGAGTTCATTGTCGGTCAGAAAGACAAACGATTTGCCGTTTTCGCAGAACTTGTAGCCAAAACCGGAATTGGGGTGGTTGAGGGCGATCGGGGTGATCGCCAGCGAACCGGCGTCAAATCGCCCCGGACAGGCGTCCAGGTAAGTGATCTGGGCCTTCAGATCGGAAAAGCGCAGGGGGAAATGGGGCGGCGCCATGACGCTGGAGATCATCTTGGTGACGTAGCGGTTGGGAAACGGGCACTTGAAAATCAACAGCTCCGCATTTTCGCAGTAGAGCGGTTTGAAAAAGGGAAACCCGATGAGGTGATCCCAGTGCGCATGGGTGAAGAGAAAATTGAAGCGCCGACGGTTTTGGCTGAAAAGCATGTTGCCCAATGCGCGGATCCCCGTGCCGGCATCGACGATCAGGATGTCGTCGTCTGCGCTGCGGATCTCGAGGCAGGTGGTGTCGCCGCCGTAACGGTTGAAATCGGGGCCCGAAACGGGAATCGATCCCCGGGATCCCCAGCAGGTGATGCGCATGGTGTCCCCTAATGGTGCCACATCGGTGAGGGCTGAACACCGGCTCTCAGAGGGTCCGGCCGCAAAAGGTCGACCAGACCCCCTCCTGATGCCACTCTTCGATAATCTCCACAGGTTTGGCGGTCAGCTGGGTCAGCACCCAGCGGGCCTCGCTTGGCAGCAGCCCCGACAACACGAACCAGCGTTTGCGGTAAAAGCCTTGGGAGCGCAGCAACAGCCGCATCACGTCGAAATGGATGTTGGCGATCACCAGGTCGGCCGGCTGCTCGACGAATGCCTCGGCGCGCCCGCGCACCACCAGGACGCGGTTTTGCAGGCTGTTGCGGCGCACGTTGGCGGCCGCCGTCCGGGCGCAGAGGGGGTTGAGGTCCACAGCCAGGGTCCGCCGGGCGCCCAGGCGGGCGGCAGCCAGTGCCAGGAGACCGGTACCGGTGCCCAGGTCCTGGACGTCCGCGGGCGCCTCCCGGGAATACAGCATTTCCAGGGCGTACAGACAGTCCCGGGTGGTAGGGTGCGTTCCGGTTCCGAAGACCACCCCGGGGTCGAGCACGATCCCCCGGCGGCCGCCGGCAGGCGGCGTCTGCCAGGGGGGATGAACCTGCAAGCGCTCGGTCTGCAAAGCCAGGTCGTGCGCGCCCTGCCAGTCGGCATAGGCCATCTGGTAGCTGTCGATCAGCGCCAGCCCGGGCTGGCGCCGCAGCAGGCGGGCGACGGCATCGGCGGACGGCCGGGAAAAGAAGAGAAACGAGAAGCCGTCCTCTTCCCAGTTGCCGATATAGGCGTCGCTGAAGACCTCGTTTTCGGGCCGCAGGCACCCCTTGAGGTAATAGATGAACAGCTCGTCATAAGGCATCGCGGCGCCTGCCGCCGGAGGAGAGGATGCCCCAGGGGTCATTTCGGGGGCTGCCGATCGATGCACCAATCCATGGGATCCATAAGGGTAAAGCCCATGGAGGCCAGCTTTCTTTTGATCTTGGCGACGTTGTTGGTCAACAGATAGGGGAAGACCGCACGCTTGTCCTCCTCCCAGTAGCGGGCCACGAGCACGCTGCCGATGGAGATGTTCTCCTCGGTGATGGCGTCCACGATGCGCTTGAGCTGCCCGATCTTCTCCTCCACCAGAATGCCCACCAGGGTGCCGGGCTCCCCGATGCCCAGCACGTTGATAAAGGCCCGCAGCAGGTCGCGTACCGATATGATGCCCCGGAGGCGATGGTTTCTATCCACCACCGGCAGCGCCCCCACTTTGTGCTGCTGGACCAGCAGGAGGGCGTCCTGGATAGTGTCGGTGGGGGAAACGGTGATCAGTTTGCGGCTCATGATCTCCCCGACGGTGAGCGCGCCCAGCCGCGCGCGCTCCTCGGGCGGCAGGGCCTGCTGGATGAACGCCATCGGCAGGGCGCTGCGGATGTCGCGGTCGGTGATGATCCCCACCAGGCGGTCGTTCTCTTCCACCACCGGCAGATGACGGATCTGCTTGTCGGCCATCATCTTCTGGGCGTCGAGAATAAGCGCCTGGGGGGTGGTGGTGAGGACTTTGCCGGTCATTGATTTGCTGACAAACATGGTTTCCTCCAGTCTGGTGTGGGGGCAAGGGTCAACGCCGCCGGGCGGCTGCCGCGGACCCCGGGTCGCCCACAAAGGCCGTTGGTCCGCGCGGGTGGCGACGGGCACCGGTGGATGACGCGCGGCAGACGGGCGCAAGGTCAAGCCCCTTGGGGGAATTCGACCCCCGGGGGCGGTCAGTCGATGCCCAGCAGGACCCGGACATGCCCGGCGATCAGTTCCGGCAGGCGCTTGAGGTTGTATCCTCCCTCAAGGATGGAAATCAACTTTCCGCCGCAGTGGCGTTCGGCCAGCCCCACGATGGTCTGCATGATCCAGGTAAACCCCTCGGTGGACACCCGCATATCGGCCATCTCATCGTCGACGTGGGCGTCGAAGCCGCTGGAGGTCAGAATCACCTGGGGGGCGAATTTGTCGAAGGCCGGCAGCAGATCCCGGGTGATCAGTTGCTTGTACTCCGCATCCCCCTGACCGGGCAGGACCGGGGTGTTCTTGGTGAAGCCGAAGCCTTCCCCGGAGCCCTGCTCGAACTCGCGGCCGGTGCCGGGAAAGGTGAACGAGGGGTGCTGGTGAATGGAATAATAGAAAACAGTCGGATCGTCTTCGAAGATGTGCTGGGTGCCGTTGCCGTGGTGCACGTCAAAATCGACGATGCCCACCCGCTGGACCCCCCATTCGTGCTGCAGGTAGCGGGCGGTGATGGCGATGTTGTTGAAATAGCAAAACCCCATGCTCTTGGCGCGTTCCGCGTGGTGGCCGGGGGGTCGCACGGCGCAGAAGGCGTTGTCGATCTCGCCGCGCATGAGAAATGCGGCCGTGTCCAGGACCCCGCCCACGGCCAGCAGCGCGGTATCGAAGCTGTCACAGCACATCTGGTTGTCGGGATGCTGAAACTCTTTGCGCCCGGCAACGCAGGCATCGTTGAAGCTGTCGATAAAGGCGGGGTCGTGGACCATCTCGATCCAGCGGCGCTCGGCCGGGCTGGCCTTGATCAGCAGCAGCTTGCCGAGCAGATCATTATCCTTGAGACCCCGAAAGACCGCCACCAGCCGTTCGGCCGTCTCGGGGTGATAGAGCCCGGTTTCGTGAAGCATGTAGCGTTGATCAAACAGCAGACCCGTTTTGCGCATAGCTCACACCGCTCTTTCCCCTGCACCGGCGCTCCTGCTTTCACGGGAGAAACCTTGCAAAGAGGTCAAAAGCCGCCCGCACCGAGGGGCTGTCTTGGGGCATCTCGATGGTCGGCCGGCCGTTTAAGTCATATTCGTAGATGGTTTCGTCCTCGGGGATGGTTCCCAGCAGCTCGGGGCCCTGGGCGGCGGCGATGATGTCCAAAACGGCCTGGGAGGGTGCCGCTTTGGCCTGGTTGAGCACCAGGTAGCTCTTGCCCACCCCGATGTTGAGGTCCCGCGCCAGCTTGTCGATCCGCAGGGCGGCCTGCAGGCCGCGACGCGAGGTGTCCGAGACGATCAGCAGGACATCGACGTTCTTGGTAGTCAGCCGGCTGATATGCTCCATGCCGGCCTCGTTGTCCATTACGATAAAGGGGTAATTGTCCGTCAGCCGTTCGAGAAAATTGGTCAGCAAGGAGTTGGCGGCGCAGTAACAGCCAGCGCCCTCCGGCTGCCCCATGACGATCAGGTCGTACCCGTCGCGCTCGACGATGGCTTCCTCCATGCGCATGGAGATGAAGATGTCTTTGGTCATCCCATCGGGCACCTTGCCTTTTTTCATGTCCTCGCGGGCGTCGCCGAGGGTGTCGGCGACCGCGACGCCGAGCACCTCGTTGAGGTTCGCGTTGCAGTCCGCATCCACCGCCAGGACCGGGGTTTTTCCATGCTGCACCATATATTTGATTAGGATGCCGGCAAGCGTCGTCTTTCCCGTGCCGCCTTTTCCGGCCAGGGCTATTGTAAAGGCCATAACGTCATCGTTCCTTTCAAGTGGGTCGCGTTGGGGAGAGAGTAAAAAGCTAAGTTAGGGCAAACGGTTGTATCCGTCAAGGGAGATTTGGGGCCGCAGCCGGCTTGGGGCGGCGGCGGCCGGAGCAATCTCCTTGCAATCAGCGGGGGTCTATGGTAACCGTCAGTTTGGGGAGGCCCGCGGCCCGCCGCGGTCCATCCGGTTCATGCCCGTTCAGCCCGATCCTTATCAATCCAGACGCAAGGGGGATTCCCATGGAGTTTGAACTAACCAAGGAGCAACAGCAGATCCAGAAAGCGGTGCGGGATTTTGTCAAAGGCGAGTTCAAGAAAGACGCCATCCTGGAGTTGGAGGAAAAACACGAGTACCCGGTGAAAATGTGGAAAAAGGCCGCCGAGCTGGGATTCATCGGGATCCATTTCCCCGAGGAGTATTCCGGCCAGGGGATGGGCGTGATGGAGAACATCCTCGTCGCCGAGGAGCTCTGCCGGGGCGACTCCTCGGTGGGCGCCTGCCTGATGCTGGCCGATTTCGCCTCGGAAATCGTTCTGCACTTCGGCAGTGAATCCCAGAAGAAGACCTGGCTGCCCAAGGTGGCAGAGGGAGAAGTGCTCTCCTGCGGCGCCTTCACTGAGCCCGACCACGGCTCCGACATCACCTTCATGGACACCAGCGCCGTGCGCGACGGGAACGAGTGGGTGATCAACGGCAGTAAGATATTCATCACCAACGGCGGGCCGCTGGCCGGCTTCTACTCGGTCCTGTGCCAGACCAACCCCGACGCCCAGCCCAGCCACCGGGGCATGAGCCTGATCCTGGTGGAGGCCGACCGCCCCGGGGTTTCCACCGCCAGCGTGGGGGTCAAGATGGGCATCCGGATGATGCACACCGCCGAGGTGACCTTCAAAGACGTCCGGGTGCCGGCGGAAAACCTCATCGGCGAGGAGAACCGAGGGTTCTATCAGGTGCTGGAGTTTTTCGACGAAAGCCGGATTTTGATCGCCGCCCAGGGGCTCGGGACCGCCCAGGGGGCCTTCGACCGGGCGCTGGATTATGTCAAATCCCGCGAGCAGTTCGGTCGCAAGATCGCCAAGTTCCAGATCACCCAGCACAAACTGGCCGACATGGCCACCAAGATTGAAATGGCGCGCCTGCTGACCTACAAGGCGGCCTGGAATTTCGATCAGGGCCGGATCGACCCCAAGCTGACCTCCATGGCCAAGATGGTGGCCGGCCGCACCGCGGTGGAGGTCGCCGACGAGGCCATCCAGCTCATGGGCGGCTACGGCTACATGCTGGAGTACGAGGTGGAGCGCTTCTACCGGGACGCCAAGATCTGCGAACTCTACGAAGGCACCAAGGAAATCCAGAAAAACACCATCGCCAGCGCGCTGGTGGGCAAACTCAAATAAATCCTCCCAAGTGGGCGCCAGCCGGCACCGCGCCACCCCCTGCGGCGCGGTGCCGACCGGCCCGATCCGGCCAACCCCGCCCGAACCGATCCCCCGCGGCAATACCGGCTGCGGCGGACCCGCCCTGCAGCCGCTGGCCCCGGGTACCCATGCGACTATGCTGAGCATCCGCAAAATCGGCGTCATCGGCCGGACCTACCGCCACCTCAGCCGCTACCGCCAGATCCTGTCGATCCTCTTCAAATACGGCTTCGGCGACCTGGTCGAGTCCCTCAAAATCGATCAGTACATCGAGATCGGGCTGCAGTTGATCTCTCGCCGGCAGCGCCCGCGCGACGACAAGCTGACCCGCGCCGAGCGGGTCCGGATGGCGCTCGAGGAGCTGGGGCCGACCTACGTCAAGCTCGGCCAGACGCTCTCCACCCGGCCGGATCTGGTGCCGGTCGAGTTCACCGAGGAGCTGGCCAAGCTCCTGGACGAGGTGCCGCCCTGCAGCTTCGAAGCCATTCGCGCGATCCTCGAGGGCGAACTCAAACGCCCCACCGCCGAGGTCTTCACCCGCTTCGACCCCCAGCCGCTGGCCTCGGCCTCCATCGGCCAGGTCCATCGCGCCCGGCGCCATGACGGGGACGAGGTGGCCGTCAAGATCCAACGGCCGGGGATCCGCAAGGTCATCGAGGTGGACCTGGAGATCATGCTGCACATGGCCACCCTGATGGAGCGCCACATCGAGGAGCTCGCCCTCCACCGGCCCGTCAAGATCGTCGAGGAGTTCGCCCGCACCATCGAAAGGGAGCTGGACTACACCCTGGAGGCGACCCACATGGAGCGCATCGCCCTGCAGTTTCTGGACGACCCCAGGGTTTACATCCCGGCGGTCTACCGCGACACCACCACCGAGCGCGTCCTGACGATGGAGTACGTCTCGGGCATCAAGGTCTCGGAGGTCGCGCAGCTCAAGGCCGCCGGGCTGGACCCCAAGGTGATCACCGACCGCGGCGCGGATCTTTTTCTGCGCCAGGTCTTCGATTTTGGCTTTTTTCACGCCGACCCGCACCCCGGCAACATCCAGGTGCTGGCCGGAAACGTGATCTGTCTGCTGGACTTCGGCATGGTGGGCAGCGTCGACCGCGCCACGCGGGAGCTTTTCGTCGACCTGATCGACGCGGTCGTCCACCGCAACGAAATCCTCGCCACCCAGGCCATGCTGCGGCTCACCGAGTGGCGCGACGAGCCCGATACGCGTGAACTGGAGCGGGAGGTGGCCGATTTCATGGGCCGCAACCTCTACCGCCCCCTCAAGGAGGTCAAAATCGGCCGCATCGTCCAGCAGTTGCTGGAAATGGTGTCGGTCTACCGTCTGCGGATCCCGCCGAACATCTTCCTGATGATGAAGGCTTTCAGCACGGTGGAGAGCGTGGCGGCCCGCCTGGACCCGGATTTCGACATGATCGCCAAGAGCGCCCCGTTTCTGGAAAAGGTCAAACTGGCGCGCTTCTCTCCCCAGCGCATCACCCAGGAGGGCCTGCAGCTGGGGGCCGAGCTGCTGCATTTTGCCCGCCAGTTCCCGCGCGACCTGCTGGAGGTGACGCGGCTGCTCAAACAGCGCAAGATCGCCCTTCAGGTCGACATCGTCGGCTACCAGGGCATGCGCGCCACCCAGGATCAGACCAGCAACCGGCTGGCCTTTGCGATCATCATCGCGGCGCTGCTGATCGGCTCGGCCCTGATCGTCATCTCCGAGACCCCGCCGCTGGTCTACGGCATTTCGCTGATCGGAATTCTGCTTTTTTCCGCCGGTGCCCTGATGGGTATCTGGCTCTTGATAGCCATCTTGCGCAAGGGAAGCCTCTGACGGTTCCGCAAAAAAGGCACGGGAGTCTGGTGTGAAAATGTCCCTGACCCGCCTGATGCACGGGTGCCGGCCGATGCTCATGGTGGCGCTCTTTCTGGTGGGCTTCATCTTCGAATTCCTGGTGGAGCTGCCCTTTCGGGCCATCCTGGCGCTGGGCGGCCGGCGCCCTCCCGGCGCTTGACCCCGCCGGCCGCACGGCCGCAGAAGCCCGCAGCGGAGGTTGCCCATGAACGGCCCGTCGGAAAACCAGTGGCGCAGTCGGATCGTTCCGCCCGAGGCGGTCCTGGAGCGCATCGAACCCGGGATGAGCATCTTCCTGGGCACCGGCGTGGCCGAGCCGCGCACCCTGGTCAAGCACCTCACCACCTCGGAGGCCCGCAACCTCCAGGACCTGGAATTGATCCAGCTCGTCAGCCTGGGGGAGGCCGTCTCACTGCAGCAGCAGCGCTCCCAGAACTATCGTCTGAAGACCTTTTTTTCGGGCTGGATCGCCAGCGAGGCCATTACCGCCGGGCAGGTGGACCTGATCCCCAGCCGCTTCTGCCGCATTCCCCAGCTGATCGCCTCCGGCTGGCTTTCCATCGATGTCGCCTTCGTGCAGGTGACGCCGCCCAACGAGGCCGGCTACTGCAGCCTGGGGGTGGCGGTGGACGTCGCCCGCCAGGCCATGGAACAGGCCTCCCTGGTGGTCGGCGAAATCAACCCCGCCATCCCGGTCACCATGGGGGACACCTTTGTGCCGGTGGCGGATTTCGATCTGCTGGTGGCTGCCACCGAACCGCCCATCTATTTCCAGCGCTGGCCGGTGGACGACGTTTACGACCGCCTGGGGGCCAACATCGCCTCGGTGATCGAAAACGGCAGCTGTCTGGCCTTCTCCATCGGCATGCTCTACGATGCCCTGGCCCGCCACCTCACCGGCAAACGCCACCTGGGGATCCACTCCTCCTTTTTTACCGACGCCCTGATGGATCTAGTCAAAAGCGGCGCGGTCACCAACCGCCAGAAGGAGGTCTTCCGCGGCAAGTCGCTGGTTTCCTACGCCTTCGGCACCCCGGAGCTGCTGGCCTGGCTGGACCGCAACCCGCTGGTGGAGTTCCAGAGCATCGAAAAGGTCTTCGACCCCCTCCAGATCGGCAACAACCCGCGCTTTATGGCCATCCTGCCGGCGCGGCGGGTGGACCTCTCGGGCCGCATCGCGCTGCACTTCGGCAAGGGTAACATCGCCGGGCCCGCCGAGGCCATCAACTTCGCCAACGGTGCGGACCTATCGACCGGCGGACGCACGATCTTCGCCCTGCCCAGCCGCAACCTCAAGGGCAGCCCCAACATCAGGGTCTCGGTGGCGGCCCTGCCCAACCAGTTCGGGCTGCCGGAATCGGTTTCCATGCTGGTCACCGAATACGGGGTGGCGCACCTCACCGGCCGCACTGTGCGCGAGCGCGCCCAGGCCCTGATCGACATCGCCCACCCCGACGACCGCGCCAACCTCGTGGCCCAGGCCAAGGCCGCTCACATCCTCTATCCCGACCAGATCTTCCTGCCCCAGAGCGCCCATCTCTACCCTTCGGAGATCGAGACCACCCATACCTTCAAAAACGGCGTTCAGATCCGCTTTCGCGCCATCCGCCCCTCGGACGAGGAGGCCATGCGCCGCCTGTTTTATCGTTTCTCCGACAAAGCGGTCTACTACCGCTATTTCACCCCCATCAAGACCATGCCGCACGCTCGGATGCAGGCCTATGTCAACGTGGACTACAGTGACACGCTGTCCATCGTGGGGCTGGCCGGGGAGTCCGGCGAGGGCCGCATCATCGCCGAGGCCCGCTTCGTCCGCGACCTTCAGGGCGCCAAGGCCGACGTGGCCTTTGTGGTCGATGAAGCCTACCAGGGCATGGGCATCGGCACCTTCCTTTACCGCATGCTGATCCGCCTGGCCCGCCAGCGGGGGATCCAGGGCTTTCACGCCGACGTGCTCTCCTCCAACCGCAATATGCTCAAGGTCTTCGAAAAGGGGGGGCTGCCGGTCAAGGCCAGTTTGGAGGACGGGATCTACTCCCTGTGGATGCCCTTCGGGCGCACGGACGACGGCGGCGCCCTCAATCGCCCCTGAGCGGTAGCAGCAGGGTCCGCAGCCAGTGGCCGAAGGTGTTGCGGGCCAGGTTGGCGCGGTCCAGGAGTTCAAAATCCCGCGCCAGGCGCGCCGGATCGGCGTACCAGTCGGCGCGCGTGATCAGCGCCGCGGCGGGATCCAGGAGCTTGACCACCCGGGCGGGATTGCCGGCGGCGATGGCATTGGCCGGGATGTCGCCGACCACCACCGAACCGGCACCGACGATGCTGTTGGCGCCGATGGCGACCCCCTTGCAGATGATGGCGCTATCGCCCACCCAGACGTTTTGCGCCAGGCTGACCGGCTGCGCGCGTCCCATCGAGACGCGGTCGTAGATGCCGTGCCAATCCCCGTCGGTGATGTAGACCCCGCTGGCCAGCATGCAGCTGGAACCGATGCTGACCGCGGCCGCCGAGCTGATCCTGACCCCCGGGCAGAGCAAGCTGCAATCCCCCACCCGGATGGCGCCGCGCCCGGGCCGGTCCGACCAGACCGACAGCCGCACCTTACGGTCGGCGGTGGCGATGATCGTGACGTTATCCCCCAGGGTCACGGGGCCGCCGAAAACCTCCACGTGCCACGGCTTGATGAAAAAGGCGCCGCTGCCCACGCGGTCGAACTGGGGTTTCAGGAAGTGGCGGGCGTAAAGCTTCTGGAAGCGCAGGTAACCCTTTTTAACGGCGTAGGGTCGATGGTCTTTTCTCAAGCTCGCCTCCCCGGACCCCGATCCAGCCCCCCGGGGGCCCCGCCCGCCGCCCAGAGGCGATGGTCGAACAGGCGCCCGGCGGGGGTCAAATCGAAGAGCGCATCGGCCGCCAGCAGGGCCACCGCCTGGGTCCAGGTGACCTTTTCCGATGGCCAGACCACCATTTCCGGGAAGGTGAACCCGCACCAGAAGGCCCCGTCGGGATAGCGCTTGCCGCTGATCCAGCCGAAAATCATCCCGGCCAGGTCGCGCCGGCCGATGGCCGCCAGGGCCAGCACCAATTCGCAGGTCTCGGCGATGGTGACCCAGGGCTGGTCCGAAACGCAGCGTACCCCCTGGCCCTGGACGATGAATTTTTTCCAGGAGCGCCGGATGCGGCTCTCGGCGGCCGCCCCGGTGACCGCCCCGGCCAGCACCGGGTAAAACCAGTCCATCGAAAAACGCGATTTGGCCATGTTGAAGTGGTGGGGGCGCTGGCGGATGGCCTCCCCCAGGCGCTCCAGGGCCGCCTGCCAGCCCGGCCGGGGGCGACCCAGAAGGCGCGCCACTGCCAGGGCGCACTTGAGGCTCATGAAAATCGAGCTGCAGCCGGTCAAAAGCGCCATGCGGTCGACCTTGCCGGCGGGGCTGACGGCCCAGTGAACTTCGCCGCCCTGGGCCTGCAAGCCCAGGGCGAAGTCGATCCCACCGCAGAGGGTGGGCCACATCTGATGCAGCAATCCGGGGTCCCCGGTCACCAAGTAGTAATGGTAAAGCCCCACGGCGATGTAGGCGGCGTGGTGGGCCTCGCGCCCCTTCTGGGCGGGTTGCCCGTCCCGGTAGGACTGGTACCAGCTGCCGTCGGGAAGCTGCGTGCGCGCCAGCCAGCGGAAGGCCTGACGGGCTTCGGCCAGATAGCCACCCAGTTGCAGGCCCATGGCGGCCTCGATGTGGTCCCAGGGGTCAGTCTTGTCGCCCGGGCTCCAGGGGATTTCGCCGCTGGGTTTCTGGGCGGCCGCGATCAGCCCGGCAAGGACGGCTACCGAGACCGCCGGGCGCTCTTTGAGGGGGGATACGGGCATTTCCATGAGCATCAGCGTTTAGGGCGAGAATCGTCTGCCGCCGGTGGCGGTAAAAAGCCCGCCGCCGGCAGCCCGCGAAAATTTCAAACCGGTTTTGGGCGGCGCCGACCCGCCCAGCCGAACCAGGCCAGCGCGAGGAACTGCAGTCCCAGCATCGCCCCGAAGCCGGCCTGATAGCCTTCGGGGGCGTAGCCGCCGGCGGGGCCGGGCAGCCACAGGGTGATCACGGCGCCGATCCCCCACTGGGCGGCAAAGGCCGCAACGAACACCAGCAGGTTGAGTCCGGTGTTGACCCGCCCGGCGAGAGTGTCGGGAAACTGCTGGGTCAGGTCGGCGTAACAGAGGATCCCGCTCGTGCCGAAGAGCCCGAAAGCGGCCCAGAGAAGCAGCGGCGGCAGCGGCGCCTCCAGGATCACCAGAATCTGGACCGCCATGAAGATTCCCATCCCCGCGGCGGCCACGCTGCGCACCGGGACGCCCCGCTGGGCCAGCCACTGGGTGAAGCGCCCCATGACGATGAAGCCGGCCACCATCGCCAGCGCCACCCAGAACAGCACCTGGGCCACGGCCAGTCTCGGCAGCCCGGCCACGTCCCGCAGCCAGGGGCCCGCCCACAAGCCTTGAATGGAGAGAAACGTCGCCTGCGAAAAGGTGCACCAGGGGGCAACGCGCCAGAAGACCGGACTGGTGAAGACCGTCACGATGCCCCGCAGCTGGGACCGCAGCCCGGCGCCGCGGTCGGGCGGGCGCCCTTCGGGCACCACCAGATAGACGCCAGCGGCGGCGGCCAGGGTCACCACCCCCAGCATCAGAAAAACGCCCCGCCAGTCGGTCACCTGCAGCGCGAACTGCACCGGCGCCGTGGCCGTCACCGCTCCCAGGCCGCCGGCGGCCAGCTGGAGCCCGTTGATGCCCGGCAGGCGCTGGCGTGGAAACCAGAAAACGAAGGCGGTGAAGGCCGCCATCAGGCAGGCCGAAACGCCCAGGCCGATCAAGGCCCGCCCGAGCACCAGCCCGGCGGTGGTCTCGGCGCGAGCGAAGAGCAGGGCCCCGCTGCCGGCCAGAACCAGCAGCACGGCCTCCACCCGCCGCGGCCCGAAGCGGTCCAGCAGCACCCCCAGGGGCAGCTGGAAGGCGGCGAAGGTCAGAAAATAGACCGCCGTCAGCAGCCCCAGCCCGGCCGAGCCGATCCCCAGGTCGGCCACCAGGTCGGGGGCGATGACGGCGTTGACGACCCGGTAGAGGTAGGAGAGAAAATAACCCAGGGCGAAGGGAATAAAAACGCGCAAGCGCTGGCTGCGTGATACGGTACTCTCCACGGCGGCGGTTTCCTTCAGGTGCTGGCGCGGATAAACGCGTTTTCCATTTCCCGGCGCAATTGCGCGACGGCCCCCAGCTGTCGGCGGAGCCGCCCGAGCGCCTGGCGGCCGTCCCGGCCAAGCAGGGCCGTCTGCTGCGGGCACAGGTACCAGATGCACACCCACGGCCGCAGCGGACGCGACAGGCGGCAGCCGGCCGCGCCCAGATAGCGGCAGGGGTCGTGCAGGCGCCGGCGCAGCTGGGCCGGCGGTCGGGGCTGCCCGCTGAGGTGCAGGTAGAGCAGGTCACGAAAATCGAACCAGACCCGCGCGCGCTCGCAGCAGGACGACAGGCAGCGGCTGCAGCTCAGGCTGCCCAGGGCCGTCATCACGGGTGCCACCTGCGCCAGCAGAAGGCGGATCTCGGCGGCACACGCAGCGGCCGCCGCCAACCGCGGCCGATGGCGGCCGACGGCCTGGGCCAGGCTGTCCTCGACGGCTTGCCAGGCCGCGGCGCCGTCCCATGGCGGCAGCGGCGGATTGTGTGCACCAGACATGGACGTGATTCCCGTTTTTCCCGCAAGTTCGCTACCCGCGCCCAACGCCGCGGGCGCCGCACCCCTTGAGCTTTCCCCGCATATCACAGGCCGGCTTCGGGCGCCAGCCGCAGATTGCGATTGACAGGCGGCGGGCCGGGGAATAAGCGTGAATCAAACCCCGCCGAATACGGCGGCTCGTCAAACGCACGCCCTTCAGCCGAGGGGGGAAAGGACGGCAGCATGTCCGAGATTCGAATGACAGCGGAACTGCGCACCGATTACGATGCGGAGGTGACCGGTCTGCCCGCCGAACGGTGGGGTGAGGCGGTCTTCAAAGTGGGGCAGGAGGAGATCGTGTTGGAGGTCAGCGTGGAAAAAAACGTAATCGTGGCCGTCATGGCCGGCGAGGATGCGGTCTGGAAGGGAACCCTGGCGGGTCTCAAAATGCTGCTGCGGGGCGAAATCGGCGGCCGCTGAGCGCCCGCTGCCGTCAGAGCGCCGCCGCCAGCGCCATCTCCAGCTGCGCCAGTGCGCCGCCGTAGAAATGATCGGCCCGGGGAATCACCACCACCCGCGCCGCCGGGTTGAGGCGTTTGGCGAGTGCACCGACCGCCTCGGCGGGCGCGATCTCGTCGCTGGCCCCGGTCACCGCCAGCCGCAGCCCGGGCAGGGCCGGCACGGCGCTGAAGTCCATGACGGCCACCGGCGGCGAGACCATGATCTGATCCGCATTCACATCGGCCGCGACCGCGGCGCGGGCGTTCACCCAGCTGCCGAACGAATACCCGGCGACCAGGGGGGCCTCGAAGCCCGCCGTGCGCAGGTAGCCCAGCGCGGCCAGCAGATCCTGCTGCTCGCCGAGGCCGTCGCTGTATGCCCCCTGGCTGGCGCCCACCCCCCTGAAGTTGAAGCGCAGGGCGCTCACCCCTTTTTTGCGGCAGGCCGCGGCGATGGCCATCACCACGGGGTTGTCCATGTCCCCGCCGTAGAGCGGGTGGGGATGGGTGATCACCATCGCGCGCGCCGCGCCGTTTTCCTCGAGGACCCCCTGGAGCCACAGATTTTCGCAAAGAAACCGGATGGGACGCGCCATTTTGCATTCCGCTGGTCTGCCGAGACCTGCCGGGGGCCGGCCCCGTCAGAATCTGGGCCAGCCGCTAGGGGGAGATTTTCCTGAGAACCTGGAGGATTTCATCCCCGAAAACCTGCTTCTGCCAGTTCTTCAAATCCGGCAGGCTGTCGAGGTCCGCCGGGCGGCGGGGGTTGCGGGCCGCAAGCGCCGTAATGAGGGTGTTATTGCACAGCAGCCCCGGTGAGAGGCCGAGGGCGCTGCCCCGCTTCTCCCGCCAGCGTTTGAGGGCCTCGGCGCGGTTGGCCACCTCGGGGCCGACCGCCGGCACCCGCGTGCGAGGGTAGCGCGGCAGACGGTTGGGCGGCAGGGCCTCGGCCTCGGCCACCGTCGCGAGCAGCGGACGCGCCAGCATCTTGACCTGCTTGGGGCTCAGGGCGCCGGTGGCTTTGAGGGCCTCCAGGCTGCGCGGCCGAGCCTGGGCCAGTTTCATGACCGCCGCGTTGGAAAGCACCTTGAACGGCGGCCGGTCCTTCTGGGCGGCCAGCGACTGCCGCAGCTGCAGCAGCGCTTCCAGCACGGCCAGGGTCGCGCGGTCCAACCGCCCGGCCCCCTTGAAGCGCAGAAACAGCGGCTGGGCGTTGTCCTCTGGAACGCGCACCCGGGTGAGCAGGTCGCACTCCTCCTGGACCCAGGAAAGACGCCCGGCCGCCTTCAGCTCGGCGGTCAGGGCCGCCGCCAGGGGCAGCAGCAGGCTGACGTCGGCCGCGGCGTAGGCCAGCATCTCCGGCGGCAGCGGACGCTGGGACCAGTCGCGTTTCTGGTATTTCTTTTCCAGGGCCACGCCGAAGCGCGCCTGCAGCACGGCGTTCAGCCCCGACTGCTGATGGCCCAAAAAGCGGCAGGCCAGTTCGGTATCGAAGAGCGACTGGAGCTCAATCCCGAAATCCCGGTGGAGGGAGCGGACATCGTAGTCCGCCCCGTGAAAAACCTTTTGCACGCGAGGGTCGGCGAAAAAACGTTTGAGGGGCTCGAGATCCGGCAAGGCCAGCGGGTCGAGCACGAAATTTTCCGTGCCGGTGGTGATCTGCAGCAGGCAGACCTTCTCACGGAAGTGAAACATCGAGTCGGCTTCCAGGTCCACTGCCAGGGCCGGGGCTTCCTCCAGGCGGCGCGCCAGTTCCGCCAGCTGCACGGGAGTGGTGATCAGGTGAAAAGATTCAGCCTCGGCGGCATCCGACGGGGTGAACCCCGACGGGGCTTGGTGCAGAGAAGCGGCGGGTACGGTCATGTCAAATATAATTTTTTTTCCTTGACCCGGGGGAGCATTTCCCGTAAGGGTTCTTTTTTACTGATGATATCAAACTTTACTGCCGATTGCGGACTGCTTTGCGGCGGCCATTGAAAGAGGCCGCGGCTGTAAAAGGCGCCCGGCCGGCAGCGGCCAAGCGGATCACGGGGGCCTGCGAGCCCCCCTCCCCGAAAGGGACATTATGATACATATCACACTTCCCGACGGAACCCTAAAGAAATTTGAGGCCCCCCCCACGGGCCTTGAGGTCGCCCGCACGATCTCCGAAGGCCTTGCCCGCAACTGCGTCGCCATGGAACTGGATGGCCGGGTGGTCGATCTGAACACCGAAATCACCCGTGACACCCGGCTGCGCCTGATCACGACCCGCGACCCCGAGGCGGTCGAGATTTTACGCCACTCGGCGGCCCACGTGATGGCCCAGGCGATCCTGCACCTTTACCCGGACGCCAAGCTGACCATCGGCCCCGCCGTGGAAAACGGCTTCTACTACGACATTGACATGGCGCCGGTCTCCGAGGAGGATTTCCCAGCCATCGAGGCCGAAATCCAGAAGATCATCAAGGCCAAGCTGCCCTTCAAGCGCCGCCTCGTGCCCAAAGAGGAGGCGCTTGCCTTCTACCGCGCTGAACCCTACAAGCTGGAGATGCTCAACGCCCTGGAAGACGGGCAGATCTCCTTTTACAGCCAGGGGGATTTCACCGACCTCTGCCGCGGGCCGCACCTGCCCCACACCGGCTTTGTCAAGGCCATCAAGCTCATGAAGGTCTCCGGCGCCTACTGGCGCGCCGACCAGAAAAACGCCCAGCTGCAGCGGATTTACGGCACGGCTTTTTTCGACAAGAAAGAGCTTGCGGCCTATCTCAACTTCCTCGAGGAGGCCAAGAACCGCAACCACCGCAAAATCGGCGAGGCCATGGCGCTTTTCAGCTTCCACGAGGAGGCGCCGGGCATGCCGTTTTTCCACGCCAAGGGCATGGTGCTGTGGAACTGCCTGCTGGACTACTGGCGTGAGGAGCACCGGGCGGCCGGCTACGTGGAGACCAAGACGCCGATCCTGCTCAACCGGGGGTTGTGGGAGCGCAGCGGCCACTGGGAAAACTACCGTGAGAACATGTACACCACGGTCGTCGACGAGGAACAGTACGCCATCAAACCGATGAACTGCCCCGGCGGCATGCTGATCTACAAGAACCGCCCGCACTCCTACAAGGATTTCCCGATCCGGGCGGCGGAGGTCGGTCTGGTGCACCGCCACGAACTGAGCGGGGTGCTCTCCGGGCTTTTCCGGGTGCGCGCCTTCCACCAGGACGACGCCCACATTTTCATGACCCCGGAGCAGATCCAGGATGAAATCCTGGGCGTTCTGCGGCTGGTGGAACGCATCTACAGCACCTTCGGACTCGGGTTTCACCTGGAGCTCTCCACCCGGCCGGAGAAGTCCATCGGCACCGACGCCCAGTGGGCCACGGCCACCCAGGGGCTGGAGTCGGCCCTCAAACGCTACGGCCGCGACTACAAGATCAATGCCGGCGACGGTGCCTTCTACGGGCCCAAAATCGACATCCACATCAAAGACGCCCTGGGGCGCACCTGGCAGTGCGGGACGGTCCAGCTGGACATGGCGCTGCCCGAGCGCTTCGACCTCTGGTACGTGGCCAGCGACAACGAAAAGCACCGGCCGATCATGATCCACCGGGTGATTTACGGCTCCATCGAGCGTTTTTTCGGCATCCTGATCGAACACTTCGCCGGCAAGTTCCCCCTCTGGATGGCGCCGGTGCAGGCGATCCTGCTGCCCATCAACGACGATCTGGCGGCCCATGCGCGGGAGCTGCGCCAGCAGCTGGAAGCAGCCGGCATCCGCACCGAGGTGGACGATCGCACCGAGAGCCTCAACAAAAAGATCCGCGAAGCCCAGCTCAACCGGGTCCCCCTGATCCTGACGGTGGGCGCCAGGGAAAAGGCCGCCGGGACCTTCGCCGTGCGGACCCTCGACGGGCAGGTACACCAGGGGCTGGCCCGGGAGAGTTTTTTTGATAAAGTCCGCGACCACATCCGCAAGCGCCGGCTGGACCTGGACATCTTCGGCCCGCCGCCCGCCCGGCAGCCCTGACCGGCGACCGGCCGCGCCGCCCGCGAGGCGGCGGAGCCGGTCGTTTGGGAAGCCCGTGGCCCCCGCTTGAAAGCCCGTATCCCAGAGCTGCTGAGCGCCTGGCTGCCCCCAGCGGCATACTGCCTGTTGATTTTCAGCGCCTCCGCGCGCCCCGCGCTGCCCGGCATGGACGCCTTTGCCCACCAGGACAAACTTGTCCACGGTTTAGCTTACGCGGTGATGGGGGCCCTCTTCCACCGCGCCCTGAAACGCACCCTGCCACCCCGATTTTCGGGCCTGACGGTGGCCTTCGCCATCGGGCTGGCCACCCTCTACGGCCTCAGCGACGAGTTCCACCAGAGTTTCGTCCCCGGCCGGACCGCCGCGGCCGGCGACCTGGCCGCGGATTTCCTGGGCAGCCTGGTGGGCGCCCTGCTCCACCGACGCCTGGCGCTCACCCGCCGGCCGCGGCCCGGCGCAATTCGCGGATTGACAAAAGACCGCCGTTCCGATAAGGAAACCAGGTGACGGAAATCGCCCCGGAAGTCAGCTTGCGCCGTTTTGCGCGGCTTTTTACCCCCCCTTCAAGGAGAAGTTGCTGTCATGAGCGAACCCAACACGATCACGATCAATGGGAATGCGTTCAGCTTCGAACCCGGCGAAACCATTTTGGACGTCGCCAAGCGCCAGAGCATCGACATCCCGACCCTCTGCCACCTCAAAGGGGCGACACCCACCGGGGTCTGCCGGATCTGCGTGGTGGAAGTCGCGGGGGCCGACAAACTGCTGCCGGCCTGTGCCACCCGGGCCACCGACGGCATGCAGGTGCAGACCGAGTCCCCCCAGGTGGTCGCCGCCCGGCGCTTGATTCTGCAGATGATGCTGGCCTCCGGCAACCACAACTGCGCCGTGAGGGGCTCCGACGGTCAGGACTGGACGCGCTTCCAAATGGGCGTTCACCGGGACGATCAGAGCGGCGAGCTCTGCCCGGTGTGGGGCGACTGCCGCCTGCAGGACCTGGCCTACCGCTACCAGGTCGACGGCCAGGCCTTCCCGCGCAACCCCTCGCCCTACCCCATGGAAACCGTCAACCCCTTTATCGTCCGGGATTTCGCCCGCTGCATCCAATGCGGCCGATGCGTCCAGGCCTGCAACGAGATTCAGGTCAACAACGCCATCAATTTCGGCTACAAAGGCGCCTTCACCAAGATCGTGGCGGCCGGCGACCGGCCCCTGCGGGATTCCGATTGCGTCTTCTGCGGTGAGTGCGTCCAGGTTTGCCCGGTGGGCGCCCTGGTGGAAAAGGATGTGCGCTACCGGGTGCGCCAGTGGGAGACCGAGACGGTGCGCACCACCTGCAGCTACTGCGGCGTCGGCTGCCAGCTGAACCTGCACGTCAAGGACAACCGCGTGGTCAAGGTCAGCGGCGTCGAGGGTGCGGCCCCCAATTATGGCAGCCTGTGCGTCAAGGGCCGCTTCGGCTACGACTTCGTCAACTCACCCGAACGCCTCAAGACCCCGCTGATCAAGGAAAACGGCCAATTCCGCGAGGCCTCCTGGGATGAAGCGCTGGATCTGGTGGCCGCCCGCCTGGGGAAGATCAAAACCGACCATGGCCCCGACAGCCTCGGGGTCCTGACCTCCGCGCGGGTCACCAACGAGGAGAACTATCTGGCCAGCAAGTTCACCCGAGCGGTGCTTCAAACAAACAACATCGACCACTGCGCCCGTCTCTGACATTCCTCCACCGTGGCCGGTCTGGCCGCAGCTTTCGGCAGTGGCGCCATGACAAACACCATCGGCTGTATGGAAAAAGCCGATCTCATCCTGGTCACCGGGTCCAATACCACCGAAAATCACCCGGTGATCTCGGCTTACATCAAACGCGCGGTGTCCTTCAAAGGCGCCAAACTGATCGTGGTGGACCCCCGCCGCGTCAAGATCGCCAGCTTCGCCCACCAGTGGCTGCGGCCCAACCTGGGCACCGACGTCGCCTGGATAAACGGCATGATGCATGTCATCATCAACGAGGAGCGCTACGCCAGGGAGTACGTCGAAAGCCGCACGGTAGGCTTCGACGAGCTCAAGAAGGCCGTCGCCGACTACACCCCCGAGCGGGTCGAGGAGATCACCGGCATCCCGGCCAAACAGCTGATCGATGCGGCCCGGATGTACGCCGGGGCCAAGGCCGGCAGCATCGTCTACTGCATGGGCATCACCCAGCACACCACCGGCACCGACAACGTCAAATCCCTGGCCAACCTGGCCATGCTGTGCGGCTTTGTGGGCATCCCCGGCGGCGGGGTCAACCCCCTGCGGGGTCAGAACAACGTCCAGGGGGCCTGCGACATGGGCGGTCTGCCCGACGTCTACAGCGGCTACCAGAAAGTCGCCGACCCCCAGGCGCGGGCGCGCATGGCGGCCGCCTGGGGAGTGAGCGCGCTGCCAGACAAACCCGGGTTGAAGGTCACCGAAATGATCCCCAAGGTTCACAGCGGGGAAATGAAGGCTCTCTACATCATCGGGGAAAACCCGCTGGTCTCGGATCCGGACCTCAACCACGCCCAGAAGAGCTTCGAGCACCTGAATTTTCTCGTGGTCCAGGACATCTTCCTGACCGAGACCGCCCGCCTGGCCGACGTGGTCCTGCCGGCGGCCTGCTTCGCCGAGAAGGACGGCACCTTCGCCAACACCGAGCGGCGCGTTCAGCGGGTGCGCAAGGCTGTCGCGGCACCCGGCCAGGCGCGCCAGGACTGGGAGATCATCTGTGATTTGGCCAGCCGCATGGGCTACCCCATGGCCTACGAGAGCAGCGAGGCCGTCATGGCCGAAATCGCCTCCGTGACGCCCTCCTACGCCGGCATCAGCTACCCGCGCATCCAGCAGGAGGGCCTCCACTGGCCGTGCCCGAACCCCGAGCACCCGGGCACCCCGATCCTGCACATCGGCCAGTTCTCCTCGGGCAAGGGGGTTTTCCACGGCCTTGCCTACATCCCGCCGGCCGAGGCGGTGGACGCGGACTACCCCCTCTACCTGACCACTGGGCGGGTGCTCTACCATTACCACACCGGGACCATGACGATGAAATCCGAAGGTCTCATGGACCGGGCGCCGGAGAGTTTCGTTGAGATCGCCCGGCAGGACGCCAGCGCCCACGGGTTGGAGGAGGGGGCCATGGTCACCATCGCCTCGCGCCGGGGCAGCATCGAGGCCCGGGTCAAGATCTCGGATAAAGCGGTGCCGGGAACGATCTTTATCCCCTTCCACTATGCCCAGGCCGCGGCCAACAAGCTCACCAACGCGGCTCTGGACCCCATCTCCGGGATTCCCGAGTTCAAGGTCTGCGCGGTCAAGCTCTCCAAAGCCGCGTAGCGGCCACAGTTCGACAAATCAGCGGCGCGGGCGGGGCGATCGACCCCGCCCGCGCTTTTTTGACCCCGTCCGCCCCGACGGCCGCGCCTGCCGGCAAAAAAAACCCCGGCCGTTGCGTGTTGACGCATCGGCCGGGGTGGGTTGGCGTCCGGCATTTCCCCGCCCGCTAAGCGCTGGGCGCGGGGTGTCCGCTAGGCCGCCGATTCGGGGTGAAACACGTTGACCTCCTTGAGGTCCTCGCCGAGGTACTCGCGCTCGTTGGGGCCCAGGATCCCCAGCGACAGACAGATCAACGTCCACAGGTGCACCGTGTGGTAGCCGGCCTCGAAGTGCTCG